>CAYVFJ010000308.1:0-5787 GCA_964450905.1 uncultured Verrucomicrobiota bacterium | reverse complement strand
TCGTCAGACAGGATTTCTCAATAAAAATGAGATATCTGATGGGAAATGGATCAAAAGATTCCCGGATGGGGAGTTGAAAAATCTAGGATGTCTGGACTCCTCAGAAAAAGAGATCGCCAGCCCTGGCCGTTTCTGGGCTTTCCGAGAATCCCTCCCCCACTGTCTGAATCGCAGAAAGTGGAATATAAATTGTGGCCGGAGAGAATGGAATTAAAATATCTTACAGAAAAGTATCGCGATATACCCATGTCACTTGCTGACGCATGTATTGTTCGAATGTCAGAAATTCATGACTCCGCTTTTGTTTTTACTTTAGATAGTGACTTTCGCATTTATCGATTGTCAAGATTACAAAATAATCCTTAAAAATTGTACATCACCCTTCTTTGTTGTTATGAAATGAGAGATGATGTCTGGTTCCTTAACAACCGTCCTCACTCAACCAAGGGCTTTTCATATCATGACCAAGCCCATCGGGCCTCTTTGTAATCTCGACTGTAAATATTGTTTTTATCTCGAAAAGGAACAGCTCTATTCTTCCAACGAAAATTTCCGTATGTCGGATCAGGTTCTTGAATCTTACGTTCGACAGTATATCGAAGAACAGTCTACCCCTGAAATCAATTTTGCATGGCAAGGAGGTGAGCCCACCTTGATGGGGATCCCTTTTTTTCGTAAAGCAGTTGAGTTTCAAAAAAAATATGCTGACGGAAAACGTATTTCTAATGCGATCCAAACCAATGGAACTTTGCTTGATGACGAATGGAGTTCTTTCCTGAAGGAAAACCAATTCCTTGTAGGGATCAGCATCGATGGTCCCCAGGAATTACACGATTGCTATCGTGTGGATAAACAACAACGACCCACTTTTGATTGGGTGATGCGTGGAATTTCGTTTCTCAAAAAACACGGCGCAGAATTCAATACTCTCACCGTAGTCAACCGAGCCAACTCCAAACATCCACTCAAGGTTTATCGTTTTCTTAAAGAAATAGGTTCTGGTTTCATTCAATTTATTCCACTTGTGGAACGTCAGGCAAACATCGAAACAAAAAATCTCGGACTTGATTTTGCGGCTCCACCCTCTGTGGGAGAAGAAGAGAGGCTCTCGCCCGTTACCTCATGGAGTGTGATTGCGCCGCAATACGGAAAATTTCTCATTGAAATTTTTGATGAATGGGTGCAAACAGATGTTGGTAAAATTTTTGTTCAGCTTTTCGATGTGGCTCTTGGTAATTGGATGGGATTAGGTTCTGCTTTATGCGTCTTTTCAGAAAAATGCGGAACCGCTCTAGCCATGGAACACAACGGTGATGTTTATTCCTGTGATCATTATGTTTATCCTCAATATAAACTTGGAAATTTACTCCATCATTCGCTAGGTGAAATGGTTGGATCCGATCAACAAAGAAAATTTGGCAGTGATAAATCTGATTTGTTACCCAAATACTGTCGTCAATGTGAGGTCCGGTTTGCGTGTCATGGAGAGTGTCCCAAACATCGGTTCATAAAAACGCCTGATGGCGAATCCGGTCTCAACTACCTTTGCGCGGCATACAAAATGTTCTTTAAACATATCGATCCTTATATGCAAACCATGGGACAGCTCTTGCAACGCGGTCAGCCTGCCGCTGCAATCATGTCACGTATGAAAGAGCAAAAGAAATCTATTTCAAAACCTGTTTAAGAAATTCATCCTGAGCTTCATTCAGCATTTTTGATTCACCCACGCCATGTTTTACTTTGGGATCAATGACTAATTTCTTATTTTGATGAGGGATCGTGTTATAAGCCGCTAACCCTCCGCGAATATGTCCATCCACCAAACCTTCCAAACAAAGTGCCTGACACTTGACGTCCCTAGCAAAATAAACAGGATCATAATAAGCGCGAGATTTTATCTCTTGCGGGGCATCTTCATTCCGAAAAAGCCGCATTTTTGTGCCTGACGTGCTGTAAACTCTTTCTTCAGTAAAACCTGGCACCTTTGCAATCATGGCTGTCACCCGTTTGTCTAATCCTGCCATCCAATAAGAAGCTGCTCCACCCTGACTTCCCCCTAAAACAACAAGACGCCCATCCCAATCATCCCGGCTTGTTAAAAAATCGATGCTACGCAGCAATCCTAGGATTACTTTCCGATAAAAATAAGATTCTCGGCTCTCCAATCCTAAATCCCAATACTTATAAAGAGGTCCTCCGTTGGCTTCGAGAGGTTTATAAAATTCATCCGGATGATCCAGGGGCAAGTCATGAACGCTTGCGGTAAAAGTAAGGCAGTTATATTTTTTCGCAAAATAATAACCACCACCTTCTGGACCCGCTTTAATAGCCATCACTGCGCCTCCAAGAACACGAATCAACGCGGGATATTTTCCTTTTCCGCGCGGACGATCAAGCCAGCCACGAAATTTTGCATTTTCGATCGTATTGAATGCCACACGATAGTTTTCGACTTTTTCGTCTGAATATTTTTCTTCATATTTTACTTCAAGATCCATGGGAACTTGGGCGAGGAGTTCCTTTTGTTGATCCCAAAATTCCATGAAATCATCCGGCGGTTCCTGAACCGGCAAAATTTTTTCAACATCAAAAATGGCTCCTGTTTCAACATGATTCGCTTTTGATCGTTCCCGATTGGTTGTGGCATGAAGCAACAAGATCCCAGGTTTTTCTAAACCTTCCTCCACTATAAACGGTTCTCCCGTTAAAGGTTGATCGAAATCTTTGATAACATCCATTCCATGACTCATGAAACGAATGGCTACCGTTCCGTTCGTCACAGCCGCGCTATTTTTCTCAACTTGAATAGTGAAAACAGCTTTTTCACCGATTCGATACATCCCATCAGAATGATCGGTTGTGATGATAATCACAGGTTTATTGATCTGGTCTGGAGAAGGCTCTTCTTTTCTTTCCAGTTCTTGATCCATCCGGTAGGGTTGTGCCGTTGAAACCGTATTTGTCGATGAATCTGGAACGACAGAAGAAACCTTATTTGTCGTTTTACATCCTGCGCCTAAAAGACTTGCCAAACTTATAAATAAGATCTGTTTTTTCATCGTTTATCCTTCGAAACAAATGGATTATCTTTAAATCTATCTCTTATGGAACATTTTAAACTTGCTGATTTGATGGATCATACCCTTCTGAAACCTGAGGCAACCGAGCCACAAATTGACCGATTATGTTTTGAGGCGCAAGAATATAAGTTTGCGACTGTATGTATCAACCCTTTTTACGTCAAGCGTTCCGCGGACATTTTGGTCAATTCAAAAATATCTGTCTGCACCGTGGTAGGATTTCCTCTTGGCGCCAATAGGACTTCAACCAAAGTTTCAGAAGTCATCTTGGCAATCAAAGAGGGAGCCACTGAATTTGATATGGTCATGAACATCGGCGCTTTAAAAGGTGGCCATGAAAAAATAGTGGACCAAGAGATTCAAGAAGTTGTCAAAGCCGCTCAAGGATGTATCGTTAAAGTGATTCTTGAAACGTGTTTGCTTACGGACGACGAAAAAGTAAGGGCATGTCAACTTGCGCAACAAGCGGGCGCGCATTTTGTCAAAACGTCCACAGGCTTTTCAACTGGCGGAGCAACGGTCAAAGATGTTGCGCTATTACGTCAAACCGTTGGCTCTTCCATGGGTGTAAAAGCCTCTGGAGGCATCAAAACTTATGCCATCGCTCAAGCCATGATTGAAGCAGGCGCGAATCGGCTGGGAACGAGTTCAGGGATTGCGATCCTTAACGAAAGGTTGACGGCTACAACACAATAAATCCGTAAGAATTTAGCCATAGGATAAGCCAGGCCACAAGAGGATTTAGGAGAAGAGTTCGCTGTGTGAACCTGTTCGATAGAGAAACAACTCGGTATCCGTTGTCCGATAGATGAGAAGCCAATCAGGCGCAATATGGCATTCCCACCATCCTTTGTAATCACCTTTCAAAGGATGATTTCTAAAATTTGGCGGAAGAGATTCCTTTTTACTCAAACTAGTAATTGCCTGTTTCAACTTATCAAAATTGAAACCAGATCTCTGAAGTCGTTTTATATCTTTTCGAAACTGTGTTCTTTCAATAAGATTTCGCATTAGATACCTAAATCTTTATAGAGCGCTTCCGGAGTTTTAAATTTTTTTGATTTCTTCATGGATTCATTCAGCGTTTTGATTGTTGTTTTATTGGGTATCCGATCTTTATAACGCTCCTCAATCTCTTCCAATGTTGCATTTGATAAATTAAAGTGAGGACGAAGAGCGACTTCAAAAGGCAATCCTCTACGTAACTTAATTTGACGATAAAACATATGAATTGTCTCAGAAACGGTTAATCCAAGATGAGAGAGAATTCTTTCTACTTCATTTTTTAATGACGGCTCAATCCGAGCTCGGATGGTGGTTGTTTTATTCATGGACACAATGTAGCGCGCTTGTAGCTACAATGCAAGCTATCTGTAAGTCACAAGAGGGTTTGCCTGAAAGATTTAGCCTAGCCATTCTCTTACTTCATATTCTGAAGTTGAAACTGAATTGCCATACGAGAATTAAGGATATCTTGTTTAAGATATCCAGACAAAAGATTTGAAACTAGGGTATAATTGATCCACAAATAAATTGGCATAAAAGAGATATAGAAAATGAGAAAACTAAGGAGATTTCAATGATGACATCTGAATTCTCAAAATTGATCAGCCCTGGCGAAACGGTTAAAAAACTTTGTGGTGAATTTCAATTCACGGAGGGTCCTGTTTGGGTTGCTGATAAAAATGAGTTATTATTCAGTGACATCCATGCGAATCATATTTGTCGTTGGTTTCAAGGAAAATGCGATGTTTATCGAGAACCTAGCGGCAATTCCAATGGTCAAACTTTAGATAGGCAAGGTCGACTCATTACCTGTGAACATGGCAACCGTCGGGTCAGCCGCACTGAATTTGATGGGAAAGTCGTTTCACTCGCTGATTCTTTTGAAGGCAAAAGGTTGAACAGCCCCAACGATGTCGTTTGCAAAGGGGATGGATCCATTTATTTCACAGATCCACCTTATGGAGTGAAGCCTGAAGAACGCGAGATTCCTTTCCAAGGGGTTTATCGGATTTTGTCTGATGGTAAAACACTTAAACTCCTTGCAAAAGATTTCAATAAACCCAATGGCCTGGCTTTTTCACCAGACGAAAAAATTCTTTATGTTGCAGATACGGAAGAAGGGCATCTTCGTGCTTTTGATGTTCATACGGATGGTTCCATTAGAAATAGCCGCATTTTCAGCATCGTTGAACGTCCGGATGGCATGAAGGTGGATATAAAAGGAAACGTGTATTGCACAGCGATGACAGGGATGATGGTTTTTAATTCTGATGGCAAACATCTTGGTTTTATTCCTGTTCCAGAACGTCCTGCGAATTGCACTTTTGGCGATCCGGACTTAAAAACTCTTTACATCACTGCCCGCACAAGCTTATACCAAATCCGTGTCCAAATTCCTGGGGTGAATTTGAGAAAAAACATCTTATAAATTTTTTATAACTATACTCAGCGCGGTCACTGCGTGAGATTCTTTCTTTCTTAAATTTAAAATATCTTTTTCTAATTTAGAAAAAATCACCACCAATTTAAAGCTTCGGCATGACCGTCGGCATATAAAACGCCTAATTTCATCGCCTTCCATCGTCCAGTTTTCATAAAATGAAAAGGACTTGCGTCTTGAATGATAATATAATTATCCTCAACTTTTGCTAAATCGCATCCGAATTGGGCGTTATATCCGTAGGAGAGATAGCTGGGA
>CAYVFJ010000307.1:0-5831 GCA_964450905.1 uncultured Verrucomicrobiota bacterium | reverse complement strand
TATGTTTTCCAAACGACTTTTTAGCTCACTGATGGGGTGGACGAGTCTAGGGAGGGTGCTGGTTAAGCGGGGCCCGGTAGCTTCGGCTCTTCTCAGTTGTTTACTCACGACCATAGCCCTCTGGGAATACTATGACATGCTCGAAAAAGGAAATTTACGTTGTGCCAAACATTTGGGACTTGCGGCCGGTATCATCCTCACCTCTGGCACGTGGTGGTTTAGCGTTCGGCATCATGAAGTAACCAATACCTTTGAAATCATGCTTCTTCTCTGTTTGGTGTTCGGACTTTTTTTTCGACAACTCTTTGATCGAGGAAATCCGGATTCCGTGCAAACCATCGGCAACACCCTTTTAGGCGTCATCTATGTGCCATGGCTTTTTGGGTTTATTCCTAAGATTAAATATCTTTATACAGGCGATGGCCCGGGTTGGCTCTTTGTTTTTTATCTCGTCGTTGTCACTAAGTTTTGTGATACAGGCGCTTATCTTGTCGGACGAAGTTTTGGCCGGCATAAATTAGTTCCACAAATCAGTCCAAACAAAACTTGGGAAGGATTATTAGGAGGATTTGTTCTCGCGCTCATCGCGAGCATCACGGCTTTCAAGTACCTTGAGCCGCGCATTTCCAAGGTAGGTTTTGACTACTTCGACGCTTTGGTCTTGGGCGTTCTTTTGGGAGGATTGGGGGTTTTGGGTGATCTGAGCGAATCTTTATTTAAACGCGAAACTCATGTGAAAGACTCTGGAGAAGTTTTGCCTGGAATCGGCGGAGCACTGGATTTGATTGATAGCCTTCTCTTTACCGCGCCTGCTTTATACGCCTATCTCACTCTTTTTGTTCATCCATCGTAGTTAACGATGAATATTTTCTGCCTTCGGTTTCGCATATAACATCACCCAAGAACCAAGCATCAACAATATCAGAATCGCGCCAATCGCCATCCGATAAGATTTTCTTTCTCCTAAATAAGGTTCGCATACGGTAAAAACTCCACCCCACACTAAGGGACCAAAAATAGCGGCTCCTTTCCCCACCAATCCGTAGATCGCAAACATTTGTCCTCGTTCTTCTGGATGACAAAGATCGAGAAGATAAGCTCGGCTCACGGTCCAAATTCCCCCGAATCCAAGACCAAAAAGAGGGCCTGTAATCCAAAACATTTTTCGTTGAACACTAAACATCGCAAGCACCAAAGCCACCATCCATAAAATCAGAACCCCTAACATTGCCTTATAATGACTTGTTTTATCAGCAAGATGTCCAATCACAAAAGATCCGAAAATTCCGAAAGTAGCCGAAACGATCAAAAAAAGATCCATTTCCGTAATCGTAATCGGAAGAAGAAGACGATCTTTCCATTTCAACGACCAATCGATCCCCCGCATCGCGTCAAGCCCGACCACATCCTTACAATATAAAGTCATATTCAAAATCACCGTATGCACGGCGTCCAAAACTAGAAGACACGCGATAAAGAAAAAGAGCATCTCTCGATGACGCACAATCCGACGCAAGGTCGTCATGAATGATCCGACACTATTTTTTAAGCTATCACCAAAATCGAGTCTGACATAGCTTGGTTTTTCTTTAACAAATAAAAAAAGTGGCAACGAAAATAAAAGCACAAGTCCTGCGGTCACCCAAAATGTTTGAGAATAATCATGACGATCCGCGTTGGAAAATTTTGCTGAAACCAGCAACCCAATAATGGTTCCGATATAACCCAACCCCACGCCAATTCCAGAAATTCGCGCTCGATGATATTCATCCGAAACATCACCCAACATGGCATTATAAAAAACAAGTCCTGTTTGATATCCTAAATTTGCGATAAAAAAAAGCATGAGCCCAACCCCTAATGTGGGTGCAAAACTAATGGAAGCACACGCCAAAACACCTAACAGCGTAAATCCCATTACAAACACACGACGTCGACCTAATTCATCAGAGATCGGACTTAATAAAATCTGCAACAAACCGGCAACGGCCATGGAACCACTCACCGTGGCGTTATAAGCTAAAACGGATCCTCCCATAGCGTCCTTTGCCCATAACCCAAAATAACGGCTCAGCACATTCATGGAAAAGATGGTTGCGCCAATATCAAAGACAGCCCAAGCTATCACACGCGCATTCAACCAACCTCTTTTTTTTGGTTCTTCCCAATTCATAAAATAACCAGACAAACTCATTTGATCTTGGATCACAAGATAATAAAAAGCTTATGTATTCCTATCATCATTCTGTAAATTCTGTTCATGCTGTTAAAATCTGCGTCTACCGGATATATTTCTAATTTCATGCAAACCTTTCTATCCTAAACTTCTGGATTCTGAATTCTGTCTTCTGACTCCTCTTTTTATGATGAAATACATTTTTGGATGGATGATGCTTTCTTGTCTTTTGTTAGTCTCCTGTGGTCCCACGGAAGACAAGGCAGATCTTACCTTTCTGAATGCGGCTGAACCTGAATCTCTCGATCCATCTATTATTACGGGACAACCGGAAATACGTATTGCCCAAGCGCTCTTTGAAGGGCTTGCAGCCCATGGGCCAAAAGCCAACATTCTCCCTGGGGTTGCTGAACGTTGGGAAATTTCTTCTGATGGAAGGCGTTATCTCTTTTATTTGCGTTCGGACGCACGCTGGAGCAACGGCGATTCAGTTACTGCGATTGATTTTGTTCTTTCATGGAAACGCACTTTAACTCCCGCCACTGCGTCAGAATATGCTTATCAACTTTATTATATTCAAAATGCAGAAGCCTATCATACTGGCAATCTAACCGATTTTTCTAAAGTCGGGATTCGAGCTGTGGATGAATATACCCTGGAAGTTCAATTAGCCAATCCCACACCATTTTTTCTTGAACTATGTGCCTTCCCCACCCTTTTTCCTGTCCATTTAAAAAGCATCGAAAAATATGGGGATGACTGGATTAAACCAGGGCGTCTCATCTCGAATGGAGCTTATATGCTCGAAGATTGGCGAATCAATCATCGGATTCGTCTCCGAGCAAATCCTTATTATTGGGATCGTATGCAAGTTCAGTTGCAAACAGTCGATGTTTTACCTACTTCCCAAGTGAACACAGCCCTGAATCTCTACCACACCGGAATTGCCGATTTATATCTCGATAAAACACTCGTTCCAACGATGTTATTGGATATCTTAAAGAAAAGACCCGACTTTCATGTGAATCCATTTCTAGGCAATTACTTTTATCGGCTAAATGTCACCCGTAAACCCTTTCAAGATGTCCGTGTCCGTCAAGCCATCGCTCTCGTGATTGATAAACAACGAATCGTCGATAAAATTACGCGCGCGGGCGAACAAATTGCAGATAGCTTTGTTCCACCCGGTATGATGGGCTATTCGTCACCTCAAGGTCTTGGTTATCATCCTGATCTTGCCCGCAAACTTCTTGCAGAAGCAGGTTTTCCAAACGGCAAAGGTTTTCCTCCGATTTCGCTCCTTTATAATCAATCGGTCACAGACGAGGGGATTGCTACCGAAATTCAGGATATGTTACAAAAAGAACTTGGAATTCACATGGAACTACGAAATCAAGAATGGAAAGTTTACCTCAGTTCCATGAGCGCACTCAACTATGACATCTGTCGATCATCCTGGATAGGCGATTACAACGATCCGAATACTTTCATGGATATGTTTGTGACCCATGGCGGCAATAACCGCACCGGTTGGTCTCATTCTGTTTATGACACCCTTATCCAGAAAGCGGCAGAAGAATTAAATCCTCAAAAACGCATGGAAATTTTTCAGCAAGCAGAAACAATTTTGTGTCATGATGAACTCCCGATCATTCCCCTCTACTATTACGTCGGCATCCAATTTTATGATCCCGAAAAAATATCTGGCATCTATCCTAACGTGATCGACGAACATCCACTGAAATATATCCGAAAGAAAAAATAATCCTCAAAATTTCTAATTTCTCACTTCTCACTTCTCATTGTTTGAATTATGTTTATTTTTTTTATTCGACGTCTTTTAATCGGAGTGCTCACCCTTTATGTGGTGATTACTCTCACTTTTTTGATGATGCGCTTAATTCCTGGAAGCCCCTTTGATAAAGAACGGAAAATTCCTAAAGTCATTGAGAAAAGTCTCCTCGCAAAATACAAACTCGATGGCACTCTCTGGGAACAATATCGAGATTATATCGTCGACGTATTTCAAGGTGACTTGCGACTTTCAACCAGATATCGTAACCGCACAGTCAATGAAATCATCGCTCAAACTCTGCCTGTATCATTGACTCTTGGAACCATCGCTTTTATTTTGGCTCTGGGAATAGGCATTGCCTTGGGTTCTATCGCCGCAGTGAGACATCTATCGTGGCTGGATCATGCAGCCATGTTTTTCGCAGTGATGAGCATTTCGATTCCAAACTTTGTGATCGCGCCCCTCGCGATCCTTTGTTTTGCGCTCCAATGGCCCATTTTTCCTGTCGCAGGATGGGATTCTGTTCGACACATCATTTTACCTGCTCTCTGTCTTGCGCTTCCTTATGCCGCTTATATTGCGCGGCTTACTCGTAACAGTATGCTCGATGTGCTTCATCAAGATTTTATTCGAACAGCGCGAGCCAAAGGACTGAGCGAAACGCGTGTGATTGTAAAACACGCGCTTAAAGTAGCCTTACTTCCTGTGGTTTCCTTTTCAGGGCCACTTGCTGCAAACATGCTTACGGGATCTCTTGTCATCGAAGAAATCTTCAAAATTCCGGGGATCGGCCCCTTTTTTATCAATGGAGTGCTTAACCGCGATCTTTTTATGGTAGGCGGCACGGTGATTCTTTATTCAAGCATGCTTATCGCATTCAATATCTTTGTTGATATCATCTACACTTTCCTTGATCGCAGAATTAAACTCTCATGAATTTTAAGACAACCACAAGCCTTCACCACAAAAGGGTGACACGTAAGCTACAAGCCTCAAGCATTTTTTGTTTTGGTTTTCTTATTTTTATTGTGGGAGCTGCTGCCTTGGGACCTTTTTTAACAGGTTACGGTTACGAACAAACCAGCAATCAACAATTCGCTCCTCCGAGCACACAACATCTTTTTGGAACGGATCTTCATGGGCGAGATTTACTCACACGCGTTCTTCACGGCGCTCGGATTTCTTTGATGGTAGGCTTGATCGGCGCCATCGTGAGTCTCACGGTAGGTGTGTCTTACGGAATGATCTCCGGTTATTCGGGTGGCCGAACTGATATGATCATGATGCGATGGGTGGATGTTCTCTATTCCCTGCCACGTTTAATTTTTGTGATCATTCTGATTACCGCTCTTGATCGTCCCACACGCATTTTTCTTCAACATTTAGGGATGGAAACCTTTGCAAACAGCACGCGCGTCTTACTGCTCTTTGTGGGTTTGGGTGCCATGGAATGGTTGACGATGGCGCGTATTATTCGCGGACAAGTTTTAGCTCTTAAAGAACAATCCTTTGTTCTTGCTGCACGATCTCTGGGGGCTTCCACTTCACGAATTCTTTTCCATCATCTTTTGCCGAATCTGAATGGAATCATTATTATTTATCTTACCCTCACGATCCCTGGAATTATTTTATTAGAATCCTTGCTTAGTTTTCTCGGACTTGGCATTCAAGCTCCTCAATCAAGTTGGGGCACTCTGATTTCCGAAGGCGCTTCTGCAGTTAATCCACTCAGAATCTATTGGTGGCTTTTGGTGTTCCCCGGTGGAATCATGGCTCTTACCCTTTTAACTTTAAATATCTTAGGGGATCGACTCCGAGACATTCTAGATCCACGCACCATTAAAACTTCCTCTTCCTAGT
>CAYVFJ010000306.1:0-2700 GCA_964450905.1 uncultured Verrucomicrobiota bacterium | reverse complement strand
AAAACATTACGGAATCGATGTGACCATTGCCAATAATGAAGCTCTTTCCGCGGCAATGGTGAATGGATCTCAAATGTCAGGTTTGCGAGCCACGACCGTGATGAAAAGTGTGGGACTTCATTTGGCGACAGACGCTTTAGCTTTAGGAAATCTGGCGGGCGCCCATAAAGACGGTGGAGCGGTGATCATCGTTGGAGACGATCCATGGAGTGACTCCACCCAGGTTCCCGCAGACTCTCGTTATTTATCTAAGCACCTCTTTATTCCTGTTGTGGAACCTAGCGATCTGCAAGAGATTAAGGATTGGATTGATTTGGCCTTCAAACTGTCGCGCTCATCTACTTTCTATGTCACTTACCTCGTCACCACGAATCAAGCGGATGGCGGTGGATCTGTTCAAGTAAGAAAAAATCATTGGCCTACGGTCAATACAAAAAATCGGACTGAAATTAATACTGCCAGTCTTCCCTTGGAACAAACAGTCCTTTTGCCTCCAAGAACAGGTGTCAAAGAAAAATTAATCGAAAGTCGTCATCATTTATTGTGGCAAGAAGCTTCGCGCCTCGGTCTGGACAGAATTGTTTATCCTAATCCAGGTTCAAAAATTGGTTTCATTAGCTCAGGACAAGCCTATGGTTATTTGGAACACGCTCTTTCCGAGCTTGGATTGGAAGGTCGATTTCCAATTCTAAAGTTGGGTCTTACTTATCCCATCGATCCTCATGTGATTGAGCGTTTCTCTCAACATGTTCAACAAATCATGGTGATAGAAGAACGACGAAATTTCATCGAAGAACAAGTGGCTGCGATCTTAAACGTTTCTGCCACAAATGCTGTGATCCAAGGTAAACCTCATCCTGCTATCTTAGTTTGGGGAAAGAAGTTGCCCGATGGCAACGAGATCCCTTCTTTTCTTGGATTAAATCCTTCCATTCTTATCGAAAAAATTGCTCCCGCATTGCTTCATTTGGGTGTGATCGAAAAAACAGCCAGGGTAGAGCGCGAATTAGCTCTGATCAAACAAACAAGCTCCTTTGATGTAGATTTGCCGTCACGCACGCCCACTTTCTGTCCAGGTTGTCCTCACCGCGATTCATCCAGTGTGTTGATCGCCATTAAAAAAGATTTTCGCGATTCAGATTACATGCGAAAAAAACATCAGTTAAAACCTGTGGATCTTGTGTTTCATGGAGATACGGGATGTTATTCGATGCTCATGTTCGAGCCTAACACAGAACTCATGCATAATTATTCCGGCATGGGATTAGGAGGCGCTACAGGAGCAGGGATCGATCCTTTTATTATCAATAAACAAGTCGTCTTTATGGGGGATGGCACTTTCTTTCATTCAGGACAGGTCGCTATTTCTAATTCCATTAAAAACAGTCAGGACATTACCTATATCATTTTGGATAATAAAACAACGGCTATGACGGGACATCAACCCACTCCCGCAGAGGACAAAGATATTCTTGGGAACCCTCAGTTTAAACAAAACATTGATCGAATTATTCAAGGGATGGTAGGCGATCAAAGCGCGGAAGTGGTTCGTGTGAATCCCGAATATCGAGAAACTTATCGCACCATGCTTGAAGAAACCATTCTACGCAAAGGCGTTAAAGTGGTGATTGCAGATAAAGAATGTGGGATTACTTTTCATCGACGAGAAAAAAGCAAGGAACGCAAGGAAATCAGAGATCAAGGGTTCCTTTCTAAAAAACGTTACGTCAATATCACTGCTGAAGTATGCGAAAACTGTCTTGAATGCACCAAAGCAACCGGTTGTCCAGGATTGACTTTTGCCGATACTCCCTACGGAACGAAGGTGCAAACCGATTTTACCTGGTGTGTGGCCGATACGGCCTGCGCAAAAACCAAAGCTTGCCCTTCTTTTGAAGAAGTGTTTGTCACCCGAAAATCTCCCCCACCCTCGCGGTTCGTTCACGTAGATCTGGATCGTATTCCTGAACCCACAAATCGAGTTTCTTTTTCAGATGCTTGGTATGCCTATCTAGGCGGTGTTGGAGGGATGGGGATTGGAGTGATTACGGCCACGCTTGTTCGCGCCGGTTTTCTCGAAGGATATCGAGTGACCTTCTGCGATAAAAAGGGGCTTGCGATTCGAAATGGCGGTGTTTACTCGCATGTCTCTTACTTTAGAAATGGAAAGGCCGCGTCCAACATTATTCCATACGGAAAGGCGAACCTGATTTTGGGAGTAGACAGTCTGGAAGCAGTCCACGGAATTGATCCGCGTATGGACAAACGAATTGGAAGTCCCACCTATACCACCGCTATTTTAAACACAGAAAAAACGCCCACAATCGCTACTCTCATAGGGAAAGAAGATTTTGATCCTGCTGAATTAGAAGTGACCATTCAATGTTATACCAATCGCGAAAAATATTTTGGCTTCAATTTATCGCGTGTTTCTGAGAAATATTTCGGAAATAAAGTCTTCGCCAACGTCATCCTTTTAGGCGTTGCCTATCAACAAGGCGTTTTACCATTGAAATCTGAAAATATCTTTCTCGCTCTCAAACAGATCATGGGATCTGGTGACAAAGAAAATGCTCAAGCCTTTCAACTCGGCCGCAAAATTGTCCTCCATCCTACTTTCTTTTCTGAAGATAAATATCCTACGCGCTACAAAGATTTGGTGGATCTAAAAGCGATCTCCTTTCAAAAATCTCATTCCAA
>CAYVFJ010000305.1:0-4633 GCA_964450905.1 uncultured Verrucomicrobiota bacterium | reverse complement strand
TATCACCCGGACCTGGAGCAGATTCACCAGGTTTTTGAAGAATAATCCCTTTCGTTCCACCGGAGTTTTGAAGAATAATACCTTTTGTTTCACCAGATTTCATTTTTGAACCCATCGCACCTGGTTTACCTGGAGGATCAGGTTGAGGATTAAATCCTTGTGCCTCACCGGGCTTCTGAACAATGATACCATTTGCTTCACCAGGTTTTTGAAGAATAATCCCTTTCGCTTCGCCAGGCCTCTGGACAATAATGCCCTTCGACTCGCCGGGTTTCATTTTTGAATCACTCATACTGCCTGGTTTACCTGGAGGATCAGGTTGAGGATTAAATCCTTTTGCTTCGGCTGGGGTTACAGGTTTGTTGCTTTTGCTTAGATGATCCATTGGCTTTCTTTGAGCAGCACCCTCCTTTTGGCTTTCTTGCGGCTCAGCCTCTTTATTGGCTACATCCTCTTGAATCGTTCCGCTCACGTACAAATTCAAGCCTAGAAACAAAAATGGATAGACGATATATCGAACGATCAAAGATGGTTTCTTCATAGTTTTTAACCTTCTGTTTTTTTATTGATGTTGAATGTTCTACTGAAAGGCCAGTCTACATCAAAAATTACTTTTGTCAAGGGCTTAAAAAATAGGTTGACTGGATTCATTTTATGGATCGTTGTTGAGTTGACATCCAGCGTTAATCTTTCAACATTCAGCTTTTAACATTTAGATATTGTTGGTTAGACTTTCGATATGCGAGTTTTAGTTACAGGTACCATTGCGGGTTTGGATGATCGAGAGTATTTGGATCAAGTGATCAAGCTTTGTGCTTCCAAAGGTTTAAGAGTAGGCGTTTTTCATCTGCTAGACATGGTGACTCATAACGGAAAAAAACCGTTAGAAAAAATGTTGGGAACCACCGATTATGTCTTTGAACTCACTCGAGAACGTGAATGGATTCGCATGGGTTATGAAGTGGAACATAGTTACCCAGAAAATGTCATCGTGCGCGCCCCAGCCACAATCGAATGGAATCGGATCAATCGTAAATGTAAGGACGCAAAATATATCCAGCAATATTTTCGGCCCGATTTGATTGTCACCCTGATTGATGCCGAATGGATCATTCAAAAACGCTTGGAAAATCCACCTCCCGACGATCTCTTTCTAAAAGCAATTAAGAAAAAAAATCATACCATTTATGAAATCCTTTCCTGGATGAATGAGGAAGTCAGTCTAAGTGAGGATTGGGCAAAAATGATGGGGATTCGTCACCTTGTTTTATCAACCAAACAATCTCCGGAATCTCTTTATCAACTCATTCGTGATCCTTATTTGCATGCTTTTTATGCGAGTTATTGCATGACATA
Organism: uncultured Verrucomicrobiota bacterium; assembly: GCA_964450905.1. Taxonomy (GTDB): domain Bacteria; phylum Verrucomicrobiota; class Verrucomicrobiia; order JABWAM01; family JABWAM01; genus CAYVFJ01. The sequence continues at coordinate 3,277 of CAYVFJ010000305.1, read as the reverse complement.
CGCCGATCCGTCTGTGAGAAAACAGGTAAACGGAATTATTAAACGTCTTGCCAAATATGGCATGGTGATCGATCCTCAAACTATTGAGATCGGAAAGCATTTTGAAGATTTTCGAGATAAAGAAGCGATTTATTCTTATACTGTTCATCGGGATCTTCACTGGTTTGTGGGTAAAACAGATTCTACAGTGGCCATTCATCCTTATCTCGAACGTCCTCCACTGAGCACGGGCATGATGGATGAATTAGGACATGCTCGCGATTACCATAAAAATCGTTACATGATATTTCCAAAAGGAGTGAGCCCGTTCACAACAGACAGTTATATTGAAAAAGGCCGTTTGTTTGAAGATGAAGACCAATTCTTCAAACATTTGGAAAAAGTAGAAGGTTTTAAGGTTCTGGATTAAATTCCGAAATAACCGGTTTCATTCTCTATGAACTCTCCTTCACGAATTCTTTTTTGCAATTGCACCTATGCCCAGGTGATATCAAAAGAAGTGAAGGACGCCGTGCTCAAAAAACTTTGTGAATCAGAAATTGCTTTTGATGCGGTTGCGGATCTTTGTGAGATGTCGGCTCGGCAAGATCCTTCTTTAAAACGTTTGTCAGAAGGGTCATCCATCAAAATTGCTGCTTGTCATCCGCGTGCTGTAAAATGGTTGTTTTCTGCTGCTCAAGCGCCTCTTCCCATAGAAAACACCGAAGTTTTGAATATGCGAGTTCAAAATGCGGAAGAAGTGATGAACCAACTTTTCGATCCGAATCTCAAACCCAATCTGCCTCCAGGAAAGAGCATTTCACCCCTCCCCAATGAAGGGAATATCCCCTGATTTTTCTTTTATGATTAAAGATCGAAATCATCTGCGAGTGGTTCTTTATGAGGGAAAGGGCAGTCAACCCTTCACTTCGCAACAACGGTTTTCTGTGATATCAACTCTTTTGGAAAAGGGTTTTGCCATGACGTCCACAGGAAATAAAGGGTCTGTTGCTCCAGCCGATCAAAGTTCGTTATTGGTATTAGGACAATTTGATGAGGGAACAGCCCCTCAAATGGAAGATATTCAAGGTCAAGTTTCTGTTCAATTTCAACAGGTAGACGGCGCTCATTTCGGTCGTATCATTGAGTTTGTAGAAACGACACAAACAGATTTGAAAATAAAAAAACCAGGAGAATGGAGACCGTGGTTTCCAGTCATTGATTACGATCGTTGCACCAACTGCATGCAGTGTTTGAGTTTTTGTTTATTTGGTGTTTATGGAGTTTCTGAAGACCAAAAAATCCAGGTGCAAAATGAAGATCAATGTAAAACGAATTGCCCCGCTTGCTCGCGTGTTTGTCCGGAAGTGGCGATCATGTTTCCAAAATATAAAGCGGGACCGATCAATGGAGATGTGGTCAATACAACGGATCTTCAGCGCGAAAAAATGAAGGTCGATATTTCTGCTCTTCTTGGAGGAGATATTTATGCGACCTTGCGAGAACGCAGCGCACGAGCAAAATCGCGTTTTGCTAAAGAAAGAGATCCCGATAAAGCTCTTAAAGAACGTCAGCGATGTTTGGTTGAACTTCAAAAGCAAGGCGATATTCCAATCGAAGTTTTGATGTCTTTGCCGTCGCCTGAAGAAATTCAACGTAGAACACAAGAAGCTCTCACCAAAAACACCAACCATCCTTCCGTTTCAACCGGACCAGATTGAATCGAATCATTGCCAAGCAAAACGTAATCCAACGAGGATTAAAATGATCCCCAAAGTTTTTTGAAGAATTTGAGGAGAAATTTTCCAAGCGCCTTCCTTGGCGCCTATCCAACCTCCAATAACGACTGAAACAGCTAAAGGAATTAAAATTCCAAAGGGAAGCTGATGATCCGTTCGCCAACCTAATTTGGCTGCAAGTCCTGTTGCTGAATTTAAAACAATAAAAGCCGACGAACAAGCGGCTGCTTGTTTGGGAGTCGCCCATCCTAAAATGATCAAAATAGGTCCCAAAAAAATTCCGCCGCCGATTCCGATCATCCCAGCTAAAAATCCCAAGATCATTCCTACAGGAGGCGCTATCCAAAAAAGAGTTGATTTAGAAACATGAATTAAATGGGACCACGTTTCGCGCCAAATCAAAAACCGGATTCCGGCAAGAAGAAGTCCTGCCGCAAAAATAAGTCCAAGAGTATGATCATTGATTCTCCAACGCGCGCCGACAAATGACGCAGGCAAACTGGTTACCAAGAAAGGGATCAGTAAACGCATCTCAAAGAAACCGGCTTGAGAGAATTGTTTCCAGCTTTGGCTCGCGACCAGCAAATTAAGAAGCAAAGCTGTGGAAGGGATTTTTTGAACTGGAAATCCAAATAAAGCAAGAAGAGCCAAATAGGACGAGCCACCGCCAAGTCCAGCTCGTGAATAAAGTAAAGCCACGGAAAAGAAGAGAATGCATAGCAAAGTCGTTTCCCAAAATGAAATGTTCACAAATATTTATGTCAAACTTTAGATGATCACTGGATTAATTTAGGAGCGAGGATCGATAAAAATCGTTCTACGGCGCTGGTGTGTAAACGGTAGCTAATGTGGCCATACGGAAATATCTCTAAATAACTTCCTGGCCAGGCTTGATGAAGACGTTTCAAAGATTGAGGATGACCAATCGGATCATGTTCCGATCCTAAAATCAGGACGTGCTCAGGTTTAATTTTGAGAGGATGATGATAGGGCGTCACGAGTTTAAAAAGTTCTTGAATGGATTCTCTTGGAATTCGAAGACGATTCAATTCTTTTTGGAGATTACTAAAAAGTGGAACTTCCCAGAATAACTCCTCAATTTCAACCGGCGGTTCTAATAGCAAAGCGCCATCAAAACCGGCATCTAAAGTAATCGCCATCGCGGAGATCCAAGCGCCATAGCTAGTTCCCCATAAACCGACGTGAGGAACGCCCCGTTGTTTCAGAACATTTTTTAACCAGCAAACCTCCTGCACTGCCTGACGCAAAGCGTACGCGGAACGAACGATATCCGATGAAATGGCCAATTCTCCATTGAAAGTGCCGCGTGGTTTCCGTGAAAAATGATAGGGAAGATGTAAAATTCCAGCATTCACTCTCAGTTTGTTGAGTTGACGACACATCCGATGATATCCCCTTATGCTGACGGATCGCCATCCATGTTGAATTAAAAAGAAAGGAACTTCGTTCAAAGGATGGCCGATATGAAATTCAACCCAGATATGGTTGTTTTCCTTAAAATCACAAGGAACAGGTGATGGAAACTCTACTTGATGGCA
>CAYVFJ010000304.1:0-8450 GCA_964450905.1 uncultured Verrucomicrobiota bacterium | reverse complement strand
GCTGGATCATGCTGTCCATCGCCATCCATGAAAATTAAAAATGAATGAGTGGTTTTCTTAAAAGTATTCAGAGCAGATCGAATCGCCAGCCCTTTGCCAAGATTTTGAGCATGACAAATCACGGCAGCGCCTGTTTGTCGCGCAACCTCCGCAGTGCAATCTGAAGAACCGTCATCAACCACTAAAACATCGACTCCCATCTTTAAACATGCGCGAACCACCTGTTCCATGGATTTTTCTTCGTTATGAGAGGGGATAGCAATCATTACCTCCACTTTTTGAAAGGTTGTCATTAAAGTTATTTTACGTTAGTTTGAAAAGTTGTAGCCAGTTGCCCATCATCAACTTCTCATTTTTAATTTCTAACTTCTCATTGCCAAGGTATGCAACGCATCTTATTTTTAACTCAGGGAGATCTTCAGGTTCCATCCAGCCGTTATCGTGTGTACCAATATTTGCCTGCTCTTGAAAAGGCTGGATTTGAAGTCGTTGTTCATCCCGCGGTCAAAGCCGAAGAATTTCATGGCGCTTATATGGAACGTTCATGGAAGAATCAATTCCCAAGATTCGGCCGCACTTTTGCTCGTCGCGTGCGGGATCTTCATCATTTACGCGACTTTCAATTTGTTTTTGTTCAAAAACCCATTTTTCCATCTCCCTTTTTCAATATCGAATGGCGAATTGCTCGTGAGACAAAAATGATTTTTGATTTTGATGATGCGATTTATCTCAAAAGACCGAGAGGCGCTTTTCTCTCAGGAATCTGGCCGCAAGCTCAACGAGTGGCGAATATTTGTCGACGCGCTTATCGGGTGGTTGTCGGAAACCAAACTCTCGCCGAATTTGTCCGAAAAATTCCCGGTTCAACCATTGAACCGATCACTCTTCCCACGGCGGTTGACACAGAAATTTATACTCGAGAATCGGACATCTCAAAACGTCCAAACCGGATCCCTCTGATTGGATGGATTGGAACTCCCTCCACACAATCTGATCTTGACCTGATCATTCCTTCTTTGATCGATCTTCATTCTAAAACTGCCTTTGACACCTGGATTATTGGAGGTATTCTGGCTTCAATTCCCGTGCGATTTCCTATCCAATGGAAAACATGGAATTTAAAAACGGAAATCAGAGATGTCGCAAATTTGGATATTGGCGTAGCGCCTATGAAAGAGACTCCATGGAATCATGGAAAATGCGGATTAAAAGTTCTTCAGTATTGGGCTGCAGGAGTTCCCGTGATTGCCTCGCCTGTTGGGATTTACAAAGAAATGATTCAGGATGGTGAAAATGGATTTTTTGCGTCCAACCGCGCGGAATGGACCGATCGATTGCTTCTCCTTATGAAAAATAAACAGATTCGTCATAAAGTTATCGAGGGAGGTCATCAAACAGTTCAAGAAAAATACAGTCTCCAAACCATTACCTCACGATTCTTAAACCTTTTTTCATAACGATTCAGGCTTGTCATTCCAAGTTTTGCCTGCCACCTTTCGGTGGTAGTAAGCTGATCTTCTAACATCCCTTTCCTACTATGACATCTTTACTTCTCCAGAACGGTCGTGTAATGGATCCCGCGAATGGAGTGGATGAAATTCGAGATGTTTTGGTCATCGACGGTAAAATCGCGGAATTATCATCTAAATACGATCCATCGACCATTTCATGTTTGGATGTTCGAGGAAAAATTGTTTGTCCTGGTTTAATCGATATTCATGTTCATTTGCGTGAACCGGGCCGTTCCGATAAGGAGACCATCGAAAGTGGCACTTTGGCTGCTGCGCGTGGAGGTTTTACCAGTGTGGTCTGTATGCCTAATACTTCGCCACCCGCCGATCAGGCCGGGACTGTTGAATACATTAAAGCTAAGGCAAGAGAAAAAGGCGTTGTTCGCGTCTTCCCCACAGGCGCTATTACTGTAGGACTTAAAGGCGAACAAATGGCTGAAATTGGTTCTCTCAAACAAGCGGGCGTTGTGGCGATTACGGATGACGGTCATTGTGTGCAAAACAATGAAGTGATGCGAAGAGCGATTGAATACGCAAAAATGTTGGATCTTCTCGTGATGGATCATTGTCAGGATTACGCGCTTTCATCAGACGGAGTGATGAACGAAGGATATTGGAGTATGGTTCTTGGGTTGCGCGGTTGGCCTTCGATTGCGGAAGAAATTATTGTCTCAAGAAACTGTTTGTTGGCAGAATTATGCGATTGGAAGGTGCATATGCAGCATCTCAGTTGCGCGGGGTCCGTTCGCATTTTAAGCGAGGCGCGTCAGCGTGGAATTCGAGTTTCAGCAGAAGTCTGTCCTCATCACCTCACTTTAACAGACGATTTGCTGAAGGATTATGATACCCATTTTAAAATGAATCCACCTATACGCACCTCTCGAGATAGAGACGCTCTTTTACAGGGAATTGTAGACGGTGTGATCGAAGTTTTAGCCAGCGATCATGCGCCTCATTGTCATTTTGAGAAAGAAGTGGAATTTGATGACGCGCCTTTTGGGATTGTGGGGCTTGAAACTGAGCTCGGAATTTTTCTAACCGAACTTGTTCATAAAAAAATTATTTCACTTTCAAAAATGATCGCGATGTTGACGATCCAACCCGCGCGTCTTTTAGGATTAGACGTGGGAACGTTAACCACAGGTTCTCCCGCTGACATAACGATCTTGGATTTAGATCGGGAATGGGTGGTAGATCCCCATCAGTTCGCTTCCATTTCGCGCAACACTCCATTTCAAGGACGACAACTTAAAGGCAAAGCCGTTGCAACCATTGTCGGCGGCAAGATCGTTTGGAAAGAATAGTTCAAACGTTTCCTAAAGTCTGAAGATATTTACGAATTCTTGATAGGCGCGGACGATCTTCTTCGATTTCATAAACCCGGGCCAGGTTCATCAACATACGATTGAGAATTTGTAACGAGGTGGCCGGATGAAGATGTTCAGGACGAAATTCTTGCTCACGAGATTGAACCATTTGTTTGCAGGCATCTTCTGTCAGAAGATGTCCATAATTGAATGGATCGAAATATTCTCTGTTCCATTGAACGATCGAATGACCTGGCAACGCCACCCCTTGGATTTGTAAACCCAAGCGCTTACCTAAAAGAATGTAAAGAAGGGAGAGCGTAAGTGGAATTCCAAGTTTTCGCTCTAAAACACGGTTGAGATAAGTATTCTCCGCTTCGTAGTAATGCTCTCGATTCCCTCGGAAATGAAGTTTTTCATGTAAGACATAGCTCATCGCGCGGATTTCCGATGGGATACCCTTATTTTTTGTTTGGCTTCGGATTTCTAAAGCGATCTCGTCTAGCATTTTACGATATCGATCCATGTCCACGGCAGGATATTCTGTGGACGCGAGCATGAAACTTGCCTTTTCTAAATCAAATTGAGGATGAGCACGGATCGACTGGCAAAAATCGATAAACTCAGTATGACGTTGATCTTTCTGAAGATGATTCAGAACTTCGATTAAATGTCTTTCCGCGGGCGTTCCATGAATTTCCTTAACCCATTCTTCCACTTCTTGAACCGCATCAGGACCCTTTTCAATGAGCTGTTGTTTGACAAGCGAAATCGTGGATAAATCATCATCCGCAAGTAAACGGAAAAGAGATTTCTTTTGGTTTTCGGTGAGAAACATAATTGTCTTACACGCAGTCTACATCTGGCAGAGCCAGAAAGACACTAAATAATTTTCCCCCAGGGTTGTTCGCGTGTTCTAACCTCTCATGTTTGAAATGATACAATCGCCGAAGGCGGAACATTTGATTTCGGTGGCGCCTTCCATGAGACGAGCAAAATCGTAAGTCACCTTTTTGGAAGCGATCGCTCCCTTTAATCCTTTTAAAATCAAATCCGCGGCTTCTGTCCAACCCAGATAACGAAACATCATTTCTCCGGAAAGAATCACGGAACCCGGGTTCACTTTATCAAGATGGGCATATTTTGGCGCGGTTCCATGAGTGGCTTCGAAGATGGCATGACCGCTGATATAATTAATGTTTCCGCCTGGCGCAATTCCAATGCCTCCTACTTGAGCTGCCAAAGCGTCGCTTAAATAATCTCCGTTGAGATTGAGAGTGGCGATCACATCAAAATCTTCTGGGCGCGTGAGAATCTGTTGAAGAGTGATATCCGCGATGGCATCTTTGACAATAATTTTACCGTCCTTTTGAGCAGTTTTCAGTTCGGCATTGGCGATTTCTTCCCCTTTTTCTTTCTTCATTTTTTCCCACCGAGCCCAAGTGTAGGTCTCTCCAGCAAATTCTGAATCTGCCAAGGCATAACCCCAATCACGAAAAGCGCCTTCCGTGAATTTCATAATATTTCCTTTGTGAACTAAAGTGACGGATTTTCGTTTATTCGTTAGAGCATATTGAATGGCTGCGCGCACCAGTCGTTCTGTTCCTGGTCGACTCACGGGTTTGATGCCTATTCCTATCTGAAGAGGGTTTTCTTTTCCGAAACGAATTTTCTTAAAATCCTTAGGAAATTCCTTTTCTAAATAGGTTAAAACTTTTGCGGCTTCCGGAGTTCCTGCGGCATATTCAATGCCCGCATAAATATCTTCTGTGTTCTCCCTAAAAATAATCATTTCTACTTTTTCAGGATGTTTGACTGGACTGGGCACTCCTGTAAAGTATTGGACTGGACGGAAACAAACATAAAGATCGAGCATTTGTCGAAGCGCCACATTCAAAGAGCGAATTCCTCCGCCTACGGGGGTGGTCAGCGGCCCTTTGATCCCCACTAAATATTCCCTAAAAGCTTCCACGGTTTCGTCGGGAAGCCAGTTGTCGAACTTTGCCTTGGCCGTTTCTCCAGCATAAACTTCGTGCCACACAATTTTTCGTTTCCCAGAATAAGCCTTTGCAACTGCAGCATCAAATACCCGCTCACTCGCTGCCCATATATCAGGGCCCGTTCCATCTCCACGGATAAAAGGAATCATGGGTTGATCTGGGACATCGAGTTTCCCATTTTTAATCGAGATTTTATTACCCAAAGGAGGCATAAATGGAGAAAGTTAAAATTCTATTAGGATTTCATGAAAAATTTAGTTTGAAGGAGACCGGCAAGCGATCCTCCAACAATAGGACCCACCACATAAATCCAAAAATGATCCCAATGTCCGCTGGCAAGCGCGGGACCAAATGTCCGAGCAGGATTAAAAGAAGCTCCCGTATGTGGTCCAAAACACATAATCAATGCCGCCAACGTAAGGCCAATGGCTAATCCCACCGCATTTCCCGCGGTGCGGCCATCTGCTGCTGCCCCAAAGATGACGATAAAAAACAGGAACGTTCCTATCATTTCACAAAGCAAAGCGGTGCTTGATGTCATGATGTTAGGATCAAAATCGGTTGCTCCCAGATAACCTGAAACTGAACCTGTGTTAAATAATTGTTTGAGCATCAAGCCAGCCAAAGCAGCCCCGATCAATTGAGCAATCATATAACCAAAAGCGTCTTTCGTATTGATTCGATGAGTGATCCTCATGGCAATTGTCACAGCCGGATTGACATGAATCCCTGAAATATGTCCGAGAGCATAGATCATCCCGGTCAAGGTCAATCCATGAGCTAGAGCCACCGTTACAAGCCCTATGAATCCGGGGGAAAGAGCTTGGTTTTCTTTAAGAAGACAAACGGCGCTTGCTCCGACGAAAACGAGCGCAAAAGTTCCGATGAGTTCAGCGATATATTTTTTCATAATGTGCTTTCTAATTATGGATGGGTGAATGGGTGATGAGGTTACGATTGATTTTGCTGCTCAATGTAGTTAGATATAGGCCGTGCGCAAGCTTAAATTTTGAATGAATGCTGAACTTATATTGTATCCCGATGAAGGGCCGCCTAAAAAAATGCCAATGGGCCCTATTTTTCAAATAGGACGCGGGCCCGTCAACGATTTGGTGATTAACGATTCGCGTGCCTCGCGGAATCACGCTGTCATTCGTCTTCAGGGCGATCATCTGTATTACTTGTTGGATCTCGGAAGTTCGAATGGAACTCTTCTTAACGGCCGTCGAATCAGTATCCCCTCAATTCTTAAGCAGGGAGATGAAATCCAAATTGCAAACAGTCGATTGCAATTTGTCTGCGCCGAAACAGGTGAACCAAATAGCGTCTCCGTGCCTGTCGAAGAAATGCGCACACAAGTCGAGTTCAAATCCGAAACGGTGTCCATTCTTGTGGTGGATATCCGTAACTACACCGTTTTATCAGAAAAGATTCCCGCAGAATATTTATCTCAGATTGTCGGTAAATGGTTTCAAGCGGTTGGACTTGTGATTGAACAGCATCAAGGGAGTATTGATAAATTTATTGGAGATGCGGTGATGGCTGTATGGCTTAAGGCTCATACAGAAAGCGATCGGAGCTACGCGATTCATTCTATCCAATCTGCCATAGAACTCGTGACACTCGCTCGCTCATTTCATTCAGAACTTTCTTCTGTCTATCCAGATTACGGTTTCCAAGTGGGTTGTGGAATCAATTCCGGTCGTGCCATTCTCGGAAATGTGGGAGTCGACGCGCGTCGTGATATTACCGCAGTCGGAGATTGTGTGAATGTCGCCTTTCGCCTGGAATCATTATGCAAACAGCTCAATCACCCGATTATCATCAGCGAAGAAGTTAAAAATGCTGCAGGATCCCAATTTACATACGAAGATTTAGGGGCCCATAAAGTCAAAGGAAAATCTCAAGACCTGAGAATTTTCACCGTTAAAATCTAGCAAAAGATATTTGAAATTTTATATTTAGAGCCTGTCCGCAGATTGCGCAGATTACGCAAATTTAAAAAATTTGCGTAAAAGAGGTGATCATTCATCTGCGTAATCTGCGTAATCTGCGGATAAAAATTTGAGGCTGAATAGTTACGAAAGAATTATAATAATCTTCAAAGTAGAGACTAAATCAGACGGGTATATTCCTTGATATCTTTTTTCCAAACTGGAATTCCACAGTACCGATCGCCTTCGGGACAGATTGGTTTTTGAGCAGCGAGCGATCGCAAACCGCACGGTGGGAGAAGATACTTTCCGATCTGTGGATTGATCTCACGAACTTGGGTCGCTTCATCTACTGCCGCGCGCCAAATTTCTTCCTGAGCATTGTAACAAAGACGCATCGCGCATTTATGCCAAAGACTCATCAGATCCGCTGATTCAGTAAAGCGAATGGATACTGCGTTCGGCAAAAGATAAGCCATCGATTCTTCCGAAACTCCCAATTTCCGAAGTCCATCAATCCCTTCCCAACTGATCTCCATAGCTTGTTTGTAAAAACCAAAAGATTTGTCGTCCTGAAGTAAAATCGCCGGAGTAATATAATCTGGTTGACGTGTCAGATAAGCATGAAGACAAGGACGCGAAGCGGGCGTCGTGCGATGACGTTGATCTTGTGAATCCGCGGTATGACTCAGTTTTTTGCGAAAAGTGTAACAGGGATGCGCCATGGCGCGAGTCAGTTTTGAAAGACTGGTTAAATTAAGATTTTCTCCAAGAAGCGGGTTTTTGGACGGATTTAAGACGAGGTCAATGGCGTCTTCATCGCTTAATTCAGAACGCGGGATCCCTAAAACTTCTCGCACAGAATCTGCAAGAAGCTTTTCGTTATTCACTTTGTAATCCACCAGTGTCGAAACACGACCGTTTAGGTCGATATCAAATTCATGAATAAACTCTTCTTGAGCGCGAACATCCGATAGATGGCCATTGGTTTGATAGAAACGATGTTCGATCGTTTCTTCCAAAGGGATCGGTTCTTCCAAGACGACACGATATTCAGGGGCTGTTTTTAAAAGTTCATCTACCATTGCCTGAACAACCATCGTTTGTTCCTCGGAAGTATCCCATTCTCGGCATAAACGATAATATCGCATCAAGGTAATCCCGCTGATCGTATGATAAAGATACGTGAAAGTGGCTACCGGCAAAACATAGCGAGCAACTTCCATGCAACGCTTTTTCAATCCATCGTGCGTCTTTTTTTCTTCAGGATTCTTTGCGCGCCCCTTGAAACGCTCGAAATAAGCAGCGCTCACGGGAGCCATGAGAGATTGTGTCAGATTTTTATAGGCTTCAAATTGACGTTGAACCGTGCGCTCATAAATTTTCAATGCCTGACCTTCCAATGAAGGGATCGCGTAGGTTCCTGGTTTTACCTCCACATAACGTTGACTCACCTGCTCAGAATTATAAAAGGGATGGCTATGGAGAAAAGACCAGACGAATTGGCGGGATACATTTGCAATACAAAATTGAAAGTGCGCATGCTGAAAGACCGTATGATGCCCAGCCTGATAAAGGCTTGTCGCAAGTTCATCACGACGTGGCCAGGAGGTTACTTCTTCGGCTTTGATGACGCCTTTTGAAGAATAACATGTCCGTGCTGTCGCCACGGCGTTATCAAACGGCAATTGAAACATA
>CAYVFJ010000303.1:0-5905 GCA_964450905.1 uncultured Verrucomicrobiota bacterium | reverse complement strand
TTTGAAGTCCAACATGGTTCGAAAATTCTGGTTCTCACGATCCAATTCTGTCGTTTGAGCCACGCGACTGGATAATTCGCTGACTTCTTTGCGTAACTTCGTATTTTCCAATTGAAGATCGCCGTAAGCTCTCAAGCGATGGACGAGAAGAAAATAACTTTCTTGAATCCGACTGGAGAACATTAAAAAAGGCATAAAGCCTTCACTGAGGGCCCCTTTCATTCGATCCATGAAAGAAAGCCTCAAAGTGGTGAGGATGAGAAGCGCCACCAGCAAAACGTATACTTTAAAAAGCGAATGTTTTCGCACCTTATATCCACGGCCTCAAATTGCTAATCGATCAACCTATCCCAATAACTGGGTTCATTAAGCACAATACCGGTTCCCATGACTACAGCGCTTAACGGATCATCCGGCACATGAACCGGCAGACCTGTTTCCTCGGACAGGAGTTTATCCAATCCGCGAAGCAACGCCCCTCCTCCTGCCAAAACAATGCCGCGATCCACAAGATCAGCGGATAATTCTGGTGGACATCGTTCGAGCGTATAGCGCACTGTTTCGACGATGGTGTTGATAGGTTCTTGAATTGCTTCGCGCATCTCCTGCGAGGTAACCGTTAAAGTTTTAGGTAATCCCGCAACAAGGTCGCGTCCTTTAATTTCCAAGCTTGTTTCTTTTTCAAGCGGATATGCTGATCCTATTTTGATTTTAATTTCTTCAGCCGTCCGCTCACCAATCATTAAATTATAAACTCTTTTCATGTATTGAACCAGGGCTTCATCCAGTTCATCACCTGCCACACGAACACTGCGGCTGAACACAATGCCGCCCAACGAAATAATAGCTACTTCCGTGGTTCCTCCGCCCATATCCACGATCATATTGCCAGCAGGCTCTGCCACCGGCAACCCTACCCCAATCGCGGAAGCCATGGGTTCAGGAATTAAACGAACTTTACGCGCTCCAGCCTGGAGGGCGCTATCTTTGACCGCTCTTTTTTCTACCTCCGTAATGCCACTCGGCACGGCAATCACAATTCGAGGATGAACCATCCTGCGCCGATTGTGGACTTTCTCGATAAATTTGCGAAGCATGGCTTCTGTCACTTCGAAATCAGCGATCACACCATCCTTGAGTGGACGAATGGTTTCGATCCCGCCGGGGGTACGGCCGAGCATTTGTTTGGCGGCATTCCCTACAGCGATCACCCGGTTGGTGCTTATTTCGACAGCAACCACGGATGGTTCACGCAAAACCACACCTTTATCTCGAACATAAATCAGTGTGTTTGCCGTCCCGAGGTCAATGCCGATATCGTTAGAAAATAAACCTAAGAGCTTTCCGAACATGAATAAAATTCTATAAATAACCGATCAATAAAAAGTAAGAAGTTGAAAATCATTGGTAACTAAACACTTGAATGTCTCTAGTTACAAATCATCCTCAAGAACCCTAAAGGTTCATCACGCTAAAGGTCAAGCCGATTTCTGTAAGGTTAAGAATCTCTTGATTCCTTGCGTTTCATTCTACATCCTATCCCTCCATGTGGCTCCATCGTTTTTCAGTTTTTACAGCAGTTTTTACATTGCCTTTGATCTTTATTGGCGGACTTGTCACAAGTCACGACGCCGCCCTTGCCGTTCCTGATTGGCCTACCAGTTACGGATACAACATGTTTTTTTTTCCGTGGGATAAAATGATCGGCGGTATTTTTTATGAACATAGCCATCGTCTCGTCGCCTCGCTTGTGGGATTTTTAACCATCATTTTGGCTGTGTGGTTGCAGTTAAAAGAACCGAGAAAATGGGTCAGACAATGGGGTTGGATCGTCCTTGCTCTGGTTGTTTTTCAAGGGGTTTTAGGTGGATTACGAGTGGTGCTTCTAAAGAAAGAGATCGCTGTCTTTCATGCCTGTCTGGCACAAACTTTTTTTTGTCTTGTCGCGGCGATTGCGCTTTTTACCTCTGATCCATGGAAGCGATTGCCAAAATCAGCGGAGATCCTGGATACAGGTTCTTTTCGAAAATGGATAATCCTAACGACCCTCATGATTTTTATTCAACTGATTTTTGGCGCAGTGATGCGACATACAGATTCGGGACTAGCGGTGCCCGATTTTCCTTTGATTTATGGAAAAGTCCTTCCACCCATAAACACGCAAGCCTTAGAAATAGTGAATCATCAGCGGATCTGGCAATGGGGATTAGATGCCGTTTCCTTTAAACAAATAGCTGTTCATCTTGCTCATCGTTTGTGGGCCGGAGTTGTCGCCTTTTTTGTTCTAAAAGTTCTCTGGATTGTAAGATGTCATTATCGCCATTGTAGAATCATCCAAATACCCGTTTTTATTTTAACAGGATTTTTAGTGACACAAATCATGATTGGAATTTTAGTGGTATGGACAGGCAAAGCCGCAGATATTGCAACGTTTCATGTGGCTGTGGGAGCTCTCACTCTGATGACCAGCTTTCTTCTCACCCTCATTTCATTTAAAGTGCTGATACCTTTGTCACAAGATCTTACAGAAATAACGATCCATCGCCCGCGTTTATGGAGTTGCAACCAGCCAGCCGTTCCTCCTATGAACTAACCCTTCATCCAAAATAATGAAAAAAGAGATCCATATCAAAGTGCCCGATGCTTCTACAGTCACATTTCCATCGGAACAATTTGTGGCAGGCCAATCTCGTTTATCTGACTACTGGGAGCTGACAAAGCCACGTTTGACATTTCTGGTGTTAGTGACCACTTTTGTGGGTTTCTGCATGGGATCCCATGCCGGCTTAGATTGGATTTTATTATTTCATACCATGATTGCGACCGCGTTGGTTGCAGCCGGAGCTGCTGTGGTCAATCAATTTCTTGAAGTGGATCAAGATTCTCAGATGAAACGAACGGAAGATCGTCCTTTGCCATCCGGTCGATTGCAAGCAGCCGATGTTCTTTTGTTTGGAGTTTTATTGAGTGTCATCGGATTGCTTTATCTTTTGGTGGCAATCAATCTTCTCACCAGTTTACTCGCAGTCATTACTCTTTGCAGTTACCTCTTCGTCTACACCCCTTTGAAGAAAAAAACTCCTTTATGCACGATCGTGGGGGCAATCCCCGGAGCAATTCCCCCCATGATGGGATGGAGCGCAGCAAGAAATTCCGTGGATGCCGGTGCCTGGGTTTTGTTTGCCATTCTTTTCTTTTGGCAAATGCCACATTTTTACGCGCTCGCTCAAATTTATCGGGAAGATTATGCAAGAGCCGGTTTTCCGATGTTAAGCGTAGTCGATCCCGAAGGAGGACGGGTGGCGATACAAATTATCTCCCATACATTTTTTCTTTTCCTTGTGAGCACAGCCCCAACCCTTTTGAGGATGACAGGTAAATTCTATTTGGTGGGAGCTTTGATTTTAAGCCTGACTTTTATTGGTTTTGGAGTTCATGCTGCCATCGCGCGTTCTCCACTCAGCTCTAAAAAGCTCTTTTTAGCCTCCATTTTTTATCTGCCGTTGCTCCTCATTTTAATGGTAGCTGATAAGATGTAGAAAAAAATAACTGAAAATTGTATGCCCATCATTCAAATAGAAAATCTTTCCCATCATTACGGTGAACGCGTGGCGTTGAATGAAGTCTCGTTTCATGTGGATCATCGAGAGATTTTTGGGCTTCTAGGGCCAAATGGAGGAGGTAAAACCACCTTATTCCGCATTCTTTCCACTTTAATTCCCGTTTCAAAAGGAAAAGTTTTGTTGTTTGGTCAAGATCTTCGTTTGAATGTTCAAAATGTTCGCAAGGAAATCGGCGTGGTTTTTCAATCACCCAGTCTTGATAAAAAATTAACGGTCAAAGAAAATTTATGTCATCAAGGACATCTCTATGGACTGTCCGGAAAACCCTTGAGAATTTGCATCAACGAAATGCTGGAACGCGTCAAACTCAAGGATCGTTCAGAAGATTTGGTGGAGAAACTTTCCGGAGGACTTCAGCGAAGAGTCGAATTAGCTAAAGCTCTTTTGCATCATCCCAAACTTCTTCTCCTGGATGAACCCAGCACAGGATTGGATCCAGGCGCTCGAAGAGATCTTTGGGATTATCTTCGGGAATTAAGAGATCAAGATGGAACCACCATTGTTCTAACCACTCATCTGATGGAAGAAGCTGAGCATTGCGATCGGCTTGGGATTTTAGATCAAGGAAACCTGATCGCTCTGGATAAACCCGAAGTGCTTCGGGCAAGATTGGGTGGAGAAATGATTATCGCGCGAACCAAGAATCCAAAAAAACTTTGCGAAGAAATCCATTCTAAATTTGGAAATAACCCTCAAATATTAGATGACACCGTTCGTTTTGAACAAACCCACGCGCACACTTTTATCGCGCGTTTAGTCGAAGCTTTTCCAGGTCAAATTGATGCCATTACCGTTGGTAAACCGACGTTGGAAGATGTGTTTATTCAACAAACAGGCCATCGCTTTTGGAATGAAAACCAGAACGGACCAGCCAGGAATGGCTCGAAATTAGAAATGATCACCACTCCCACTGCTCAAGGGAAGCAAGAAGGGTGACAGGAAAATTAGAAATTTTTATGATGGCATCTTTAATCTTACCTTCTGGAACACTTCTTCTAAGAGAGATCGTTCGATTTTTTAGACAAAAAAATCGAGTGATTGGAGCTGTAGGCTCGCCTTTGATTCTTTGGGTTTTGATGGGAAACGGGCTTTCCTCATCCTTTCGTCCTCCTTCGATGCCAGAAAATATGTCCGCGGTAGAATATTTTTTTCCAGGAACCATGACTCTTATTATTTTGTTTACCTCCATTTTTTCCACGATCTCTATGATTGAAGATCGACGAGAAGGTTTTCTGCAATCGGTCCTTGTGGCGCCTATTTCTCGATCAGCCATGGTGCTTGGAAAAATTCTTGGCGGTGTTTCCGTGGCTTTAGTTCAAGGAATTTTATTTCTTTTGTTTGCGCCGTTGATTGGAATTAAATTAAATTTGATCTCTCTGGGACTAAGCATCGGAGTGATCTTTCTATTGGCATTTGCTCTGACGGGCTTGGGATTCGTGATTGCCTGGAGAATGGATTCGACCCAGGGATTTCATGCGATCATGAATTTATTTTTAATTCCGATGTGGCTGCTTTCCGGCGCATTTTTCCCGGCCTCAAAACTTCCGATGTGGTTAAGTTGGATTATGACACTGAATCCACTCACTTATGGAGTTGCCGCGCTTCGCAGATGTCTCTACGGAGCAAACACCTCGTGGGTTTGGGATCTGCCACCGCTCGGGCTATCCGTAACCATCACCCTTCTTTTTGGCCTCATGTTTTTTGTTCTTTCCATTTGGATGGTAGGAAAGCGAAGAGCTTCAGCGTAAGTTTACGGATAGACTCAACGCCGTTACAATTTGACCTTTTGATCTCAGATTATTGAAGAGAGGTCCGGTAAATCGGTTTTTTTACGATGTCTGCAGGCAAATATTTGCCGCGGATTTCGATATCCACCGAGTTGCCGATCGTCGCATGAGCCGTTTCAACCAAAGCCAGCCCGATGCCTCTCTGGAGTGAAGGGCTAAGCACGCCGCTCGTTAAAGAGCCAATTTGTTTGCCGTCTTTAAGAACAGGATAGCCTGCTCGGGGTGGAGCTCCCGTCTCTTTAGCTAGTAAAGCCACTGCTTTGCGTGGAATTCCCGCCGTCTTTTGTGCTAAAAGCGCGGTCTTTCCCTGAAACTCTGGTTTGTTTAAATCGACAAAAATTCCTAGCCCAGCCTCCAAGGGAGTGATATCAGACCCTAATTCGTGGCCATGGAGAGGATAACAAACTTCCATACGCAAGGTATCGCGCGCGCCCAAACCACAAGGAAGCAGTCCAAACGGCTTGCCTAATTCTAAAAGATGATTCCAGACAGCAA
>CAYVFJ010000302.1:0-6903 GCA_964450905.1 uncultured Verrucomicrobiota bacterium | reverse complement strand
TCCTTCATTATCAGGCTTTTATTGTGAGAGATCGTTTTTTGAAAGAAGCAGAATTTTATTATTGGAAAATAAAAAATGACCTCAAATTAACTCAGGATTTAATCAAACATAAGTCGCATCTTTTTGTATTTGAAGATGAAGCGCGTTGGATGCAATTTCAGGCCAATATTGATTTTTTACAGGTAGGCGGAGTGACTCATGATCATGAGTTTTTTAGCTATTATCCGAAGAAAAAAGAAAAGAACTATTCAGGGACTGTAGCGCATGAGATGACGCATCTTGTGTTTAACCGTTTTTTTTCAGGATCACGACCGCTTTGGCTTAATGAAGGATATGCCGATTATCAGGCTGAGAAATCTTATATCAGCTTTTATAATAGTCGTTATGAAAGAGCCAACCCTTATCACCGTGATGTCATTCTTAAGATGGACTTTTTGGAAATGGCTTCTTGGAAAGATTATCCTGAGGAACCCACTTTAAAGTGGGGTTTATACACTAAATCTCAGTTGGCTGTTGAAACTCTGATTGAAAAGGGTGGGCCTGAACGATTTGTATTTTTTATTAGCAGCATGATTCAAAATCATGATTTTATGATGGCTTTTGAAAAACATTATACAGATGTTTTTCAAGGCTACGATTCGTTTATCCACGAACTGAAGCAAAAAGAAAAGAAGCTATAGTCATTCTATGAAAAGACTCATTTTATTTACGTGGATGGGTGTTTGCGTGATCTTTGCTGAGCCTCAAAAAGGTGAGCCACCTTTTATGATTACATCTCTTATGAGCACTCAACCTCCGGATTGGCATTTTACTGGTAAAGATGACAGCAATCATATCTTAAAATGTTTTAAACTTCATTTTAAAGTAGTTGATCCATCGGTGACATCTCTCAAAGAGGCTCGGATTTATCTCTACAATCAAAATAAGGAACTAGTCCACACCCTCGCAACGATCGAAGCCAAAGGAGATCAGATGTTAGGCATTCCCAATGTGATCACCACTTTGGCTGGTTTAAACAAGCTCACGCCCAATAAAGTGTATAGTTTGATCTATACTTATGATGCAACAATTATTAAATGGAATTATGCCATTGCCGTGATAGGCGTCGATCGGCAATTTGTGGCGAAAATCCAGCCGATGACCGATCTGAATGGATTCGATTTTAAAGAGAAAAGTCTGTTGATAAAATAGCTCTCAAAATCATCACCCTCCTTTCTTGAGAGTTAAGACGCGAAAAGGTGTTCCCATGATTTCAGGGTGGGTTAGGGTATGAAATTGACGGATTTCTTGAGCAGACAGTTTCTGAGGGTTCTCGACAAAAATCTGAGTGAGCCATCGACCTTGGTGAATCAATTCTTGAGTCGCTAGACCTAGTTGTTTGGATTTTTCCAGGAAAGGTGTCCAACGAACGTGACTAGTGATATCTTGCTCTCCTGGATCTGCAAGAATATTCTCAACCAAACGATGATCCTTGTAGCTTCTCAGAGCGCCTTGTGGGTGAAGCTTTTGGAAATATTCTTCATCTGTCCAACCGTAATCGATCAGAAGAATATAGCCTTCCGTAAGAACTGTTGAAGCATTTTGCAGCCACTCTGTGGCTTGGGGACAAACTTCTATTCTTCCCACCGGTCGTTCAGGTAAACCACGAGATAAAAAACTTGAACAGGGTTGATGAATCAAGATCAGAGAATCTTGATGAATATCCACATGACATTCAAACCATTGATTTGAAATGAATTCAATTTGGTGGACTGGAAACGCATCAAGCAATTCATTTCCAAAAATAACGCCTTTTTCACATTTCAATTCATGGAAAGAATGAATCCAACCGATTTGTGGAAAACGCTCTAGAATTTTTTTTTGAAAAGCTTGAAGTCGTGTCAAAGGTTCTACGAAGACATAATGGGTTGCATGGTAACATGCGGTTGCATCCTGGGAGAGGGAGGAGAGGATGTCTTTTGCCAATTGACCGTCTAATCCGCCACATTCAATGAGATTAAATGGGGTAGGGGATCCTAATTCTCGCCATAACTTAGCAAATTTTGCGGCAAGAAGCTTTCCGAACAATGGGCCAACGGACACGTTTGTAAAAAAATCACCTTTTTTTCCAATATGTTGAATCGTATTTTGACTAGAATAATAGCCCCATTCAGGATGATAAAGAGCCAGCGTCATAAAATGAGCCATGTTCATGGGGCCATGATCTCTAATTTCGGTATGAATCAGTGTTTGGAGAGAATTCACCCCAAGAAGCTAAATGAAAAATAAAAAATAATCACTGCTATAAAAAAATAGTCAAATCTTACAGATTTAAAAAAGCTCAATTCATCTGTATGACATTTAATAAAAGATTAACGGACAGAATTATAATCGGTACAGTTATGTATTGAATAATCCGTTGAGATATACCGATCCGAGTGGGTTTGATCTGAAAGATGAAATGTTTAGAGTTAGAGTTTCTAATGAAGGTGGGACGACGACGATTAGTGGATTTGATGTTGAAAATCTTGGTAGTGGAGGACCGACAGGAATGTCTAAAGCTGCCTCTGGAGGTAAGGGTACTGATACAAATCCGTCTAGTCCTCCGGATAAAGCTGGAACGAAAGAAGGAGGGACAGAAAAGAAAGAAGCACCAGTTCACAAGAAAGATCAACCAGCTCACGCAGGGGGATCTCTCTGGACCAGTATGCGTCCCTCTATAGGGACGCCATCCTTGGAACTAACTCCTTCAACTCCAGACCGACTTGCTAGAGTAGGTACCTTTGGACCTCATCCTCAATTATTTCTTGAACCTCAAAATAAAGATCTCCCCCCTCCATCACCAGAAATTTTCATGGGATCTACTCCACCACTACCAGGTTTATCTAGCTTTTCTAGGGTAATGGAGCAAGTTAATAAATTTTATAGAGAGCTCCCTAAAAAAGCATTGGAAAAATTGAATGTGAAGGGCCCCATAAGACCGCCAAAACTTCCTTCAATTCCAGAACCACCGCCTGGAGGATCTGGATTCGAGAGACCTCCGCCATTAGCGGAGCCACAACCACGAAGCCCCTTGCCACAAGGTGCATTAGATAAGGTATTAAATGTTCTTCGTCTTGCAGGTAGAACACCAATACTCCTCATACCTGACTCTTTATTAGAAAAATGGTGGAATGAGAGGATATCTGGAGAACCCCCATCTCAGTGAGCGGCTGCGTGAAAAAGTGTGTAGATTCAAAAAAGGAAAAAGGTGTCCAAATGTGAAAATCGGGGTCCTTGAACCTTGGTGCGCCAGCGAAGCCTAGCGTCAACGCGGGTGAAAGTCCCGCCGGTGGAATTAAGCTGTTCACCACCGGAACAAAGTTCGGGAACTACAAATCACGCTCTACCGGAAAGCTCAGAGCGATAAGCAAACTGGGTAAAACGGGAAGGAATTCGGAAAGCCGTGTGCGGGAAAACCGCCTGCACGGTTTGATGAGGGAGAGGAGTTTACGGAACATGGCATGGAATTACTTAGACACGTACGGAGAAATCCAGAAACAGATTTATATTCAAACCTTCATTCCATAAACTCTCTCTCTACTCTACACAATATTTTGAACTCTCATGGGTAGAAGAATTTTTTCCCTTTCTTTTTTTAATGATTTATGATATCTTACTTCTGGAGTAAGAAAGTATTATTTTTAGAATACTATTAGATAAAATCAATTATGGAAAAAGTATTTAAAACAGCGATTTCTATCCCGATGGAAGATTATCGATTGGTGGAATCTTTAAGGAAAGAGACGGGAAAAAGTCGGAGCAAGATATTGATCGATGCCTTCCATGCTTGGATAAAAAGTCGTAGGAAAGAAGAGATCGAAAAGCAATATGAAGAGTCTTATCGAAAGCGTCCAGAAAAATTAGATGATATCAAGGCATTTATTAACTCAAGTTCTTCTGTTTGGGGAAAGGATGAGTGGTAATGCAACGTGCTGAAGTATGGTGGGCAAATCTTCCTCCTCCAGTCGGTCGACGACCGGTGGTGCTTGTTTCTAGGGAACGCGCCATTCAAGTAAGAGAATCTGTTACTGTGGCGCAGGTAACCACAACGATCCGTCATATCCCAAGCGAAGTGCGTTTAGGACCAGAAGATCAGTTACCGCGTCTTTGTGTTGTAAATTGTGATGTGCTACAAACCATTCCAAAATTCATGCTTGAAGAGCGTGTTGGTTTGTTAAGCAAAAAGAAACGAGAGGAATTAGATCAAGCTCTTATCTTTTCTTTGGGATTGGATGAATCCTAGCGTTTACGTGAATGAATGGGTTTTTGAATGGGGTCACCCATTAGCTACACTTGTCAATCGGGGAAAACATGTTCTGTGTGCCGTGCTTCCGTCGTAGATTGTGTTTAAAGGCTTGTCTTTCGGCTTGTCTTTTCCATCGACTTTATAATCTCAATTCGGTAAAAAAACGTGACAAAGAAACGCTTCATGGATTTTCTTCTGGAAAATGATATTGCGAAACAGGCATAAATGCTGCAGATTATATCGTGTGAGGAAGAAATTTGCTACCCGGTTGACTGTTAAGATTAAGAATGGTCTTTTGCTGCTACCGCCCAGTTTGAAGCTGGCCGAGGGAACCTCTGTCGAGTTGGTTCCACTTGTGCCATTGCCAGCAGATCCACCTTTTCTCAAGGCCATTCTCAAGCTGGCTAAACCGCGTGATTGGCCGATTGATTTTGCCTTAAACTACGGATACTATACCAAGGGTCATCCGAAAAAATGATGCGCCTCGTTTTTGTCGACACCTTTTACTTTATTGCTTTGTTAGATAGCCGGGATTCCGCACACGCCAAGGCAATTTATTTTTCCCGTTTGCCAGGTCTTCGCTTTATGACCACGGACTATGTGCTTTTGGAATTGGCCGATGCTTTTCATAAACCACCGTTTCGCTTCGAGTTTCTTGCCATCTGGGAATTGCTTCATCGAGAGCCATTATTTCGTATCATATCAGGACACAAAAATCTCCTGCAAAGTGGTGTGCAATTTTTTAATAAACGCCAGGATAAAGAATGGCAGCTCACCGATTGCATCAGCTTTGTAGTAATGAAAGACCATGGAATCCAGGAAGCCTTAACCGGCGACCAGCATTTTGAACAGGCGGGCTTTACCGCTTTACTGAAATGAATGTGGTCACCCATTAGCTACACTTGTTAATCAGAGAAAACACGTTCTGCGGTACGCGTCTGTATCGTCCTGATTTTAGTTGACACGTTTAATCGGGATTTACTGTCAACCTATTTCAGGACGATACAGTCTTCGGTTAAGGCAGAAATTTAGATGGATTCTTGAGTTTTTCAGGAAGATATTTTTCGATCACATGATTCAATCCATGTTTCGCAAATGCTTGCTGTTCGACACGAACACCCATCTGTAACATTTGTTCGATGGCATCTCTCCACGGTTTGTGGAATTTAATGAACGGATCATTTTTTAAAGCGTCCTTGGCGCGTTTAATATCCACCTCTTGCAGGGGGTGTGTCGCGTCTTTAAGCTTAAAATCAATAATATCTTGGGGGGTCACGCCTAAATAACTTGCTTGAGGCACACAAAAGAAACGATTTAAGTGGGCGTTGTTTCCAGATCCTACCTTCAAGGTGCGATAAATATTCGTCATTCCGTAAGGATCCCCGTCCACAAAAGCATACACCGGTAATTTTTTTTCGTCTGCAAGACGTCGAATAAACCTTCGACAAGCACGGGTGGGAACTCCACCCATGGAAATTAAAATAGAACTAGTTGTTGTATAATAGCTATGTTTAACCAGTCGCTGAAACATACCGGCTGTTTCGATGGCTAAGATAAATTTTGCGTTTGTTTCAAATTTTAAATCTTCACAAGCCGTCGGAATGGAATAGGCGCCTGAGCCGAATTTAGTGCAATCAATACGAAGTTCCTTTCCTGTCTCCGGATCTTTATCGATCACGATGAGTTTGCCTGCAACGTCACCCCCTTTTTCTTCGGGAATAAAACCGAGCTTTTCTCGGTTTAAACGGAAGTGCGCTTCGATATCATCCATGATCGCGTCGGATTCGGGTTGTTCGAGAAAACGGGCTTCTCCCCAATTTTTTGAAACATAATAAGCTTCACGTTTTGTTGCGATATCATCTTTCCGCACAATTTCGTGGGAGAGCGCCATCATACGAACGGTTTGAGCGAAGGTTTTGACGGTATTCACGCTTAAGGTGCGTTCCTTAACTTTATCGCCAATTTCAAAGTAACCCTTCTTTTTGTCGTAGAGCACATTATCCAAGCTTCGCAGGGGAAAATCCATGGAAGGAACATGTTTCGCGAGGATTTCTTCGTAAAGATTCTCCGCCTTATCATGAATCAGTTTTTCAGTTTTTTTATCCATCATTTCATGAGATTAGGAGTTCTGTCGTTTTGACTCAAGAAGTAGAGAAAAAATGGGCCTACAGAAAATTCGTAAAAATTTGTAGTTTTAAAGAAATTCGGCTATCATCATGGTATACGTCGTATATGACATGACCGAATTTGTCAACTTTTATCCATCAGTCGGTATCTTATGTTAAACGTGAGAAACCATGAATGGGGTCATCCAGGGGCTTTTATTTTTCCGAAAAACTTAGCAAAACGCGTTACACCAAAGATAACGTTTGATTTCAAGATCAAATTAAATCAAGTTCAGAAGCGAGAAGGAGCCCTCAGTAAATTACTCGTGGACGATCAGCTTTTTGAAGACTCAAAACGACTGATTCATAATTGGCGTGTCTATGGGTTGTTTTATCAAGGGAAATCGGATAAACAATATCCAACTTCATCCAAAGAAAGGATGTCTACTTCTCTGAAGTGACTTTAATTTATGGAACAGACGCTTCTACTCATTCGATTGTTGTTTTTAATCGGCTCCGGTGTTGCCGGCT
>CAYVFJ010000301.1:0-7789 GCA_964450905.1 uncultured Verrucomicrobiota bacterium | reverse complement strand
AAAAGTGGCTTCCGGAATAAGATCTTTAAGAACAGATTTTGTTCCCTGAAAAAAAAAGTCCCAATCGCCCTTTTGTTTGCCATGGTGACGCTTTCCCATGACACAATCTTCAGCATACAGAAAGCCGCCTCGAAGCAAGTATTCACGTAGGTTATCGCGATCATTTTGGTTTAAATCAGGCACATTATCGGCGTGCATAAAAACCATAGGAAATTGGGTTATGGTATCCAGTTTCGTGATATCAGCGACATTCCATGTTGAACTAAGATTAACGGTTGTATTGGCATTGATATCGTTAATGAGATTAAGATCTCCTTTTGGATGAACATCCCAATCATCTTCATCGTTATTGATACATCGAAATTTTAGGCGCGCCCAACTGGAAAGAGGTCCTTGATCAGTTTTAGGAGCGCCAAATCCTTTTCGTTGAGCTTCCTTTAACAAATCTTGTTTTGCAAAAAGATCAACGTTCAGCGGTGAAGCAAGGAAAGAAGTTCCTCCAATAGCCATGATCTTAACAAAATCTCTGCGCGTGATTCGGTGAATCATGGGATCGATTCTTTTTTGGTTTTCTTAAGCGAAACCTTATTTGTTTCGCGTGATAAACGCTCAAAATAGGAACTCACAAGTTCGCGGTATTCGGGTGGGATATCTTCATTTTGCATCGCTCGAAGAGTATCCAGTTGCGACAGACTTTGAAGTTGCTCTTCAATTTCTGTTTGCAATTTGGAGAGGGCATTGATCCGATCCGCAAGGGACGGATTAAAAGCTTTAGAATTTTCAACGGCGCTGTAAGCCTGAACCTGAACGGTTTGCTCCCAATGTTTCCATGCGTTAGAACCTCCTAGAACCGTATATAACTCCTGAGTAAGAGAGTTTTTTCGTTGATCAAATGTATCAAACCATTCACTCGCAGAACTTGGGGAAGAGCCATGACCGTCCATTTGAGGTTTATCATTTTCTTCTCCTGAAGCAGCTTGAGATGAATGACTCGCTGAGTTTTTATCGCCCTTTCCATCTTTTTCTTCGCGATTCATTTTTTGCTGAACACCTTGCATCTGTTTTTTTAGGTCACCCAGTTCTTGCTGAAGCTGAGTCAAGTGCGTTTCACGTCCCACCGCTTGTTCATAAGCTTGAGCTAAACTTTCCATGGAAGGAATGAGCGTTTCAGAGGTTCCTTTGATTTCCGAAAAGGCTTTTGCGGCGTCACCGGTTTTTTGAATCGGATCATTGAGGAGATCCTTCTTTTCCGCGCCCGGCAGATGAAACATTTTTTTTAGATCACGATTCATTCCGGATAATTCTTCTGCAACCTTGTTTTGGATCTCTGAGGAATTCTCTTTGCCATTTTTGAGGTCGTTTTGGCGTTCACCTAAAGCAGTGAGCATTTTGTGAAGGTCAGATGCCAATTGAGATTCTCTTTCAGTAGAATCTTCAGCAAGCGCTTGTTGGAGATGGTCAGAAGCTTTTTGTCCTTCTTGAAGAGATTGGTCCATTTTTCCTTGCGTCATGGCATTTGCGCTTTGTTCCATGGCTTCTTTTGCTTGTGAGAGTTGTTGAGTAACCGATTTGCTTTGTTTTTCACTTTTACTTTCTTGAGCCGTTTTTTGAGCTAATTCTTTTTGTTCTTTGGCTAACTCCTGTTTTTGAGCTTCCGATTCTGAAGATGAACCTTGAGAAGAAGATTTCTGTAACTCCTTTGCTTTTTTATTAATTTCTTTCTGTTGTTGAGCGATGCTTTCAAACTTCTCACGAAAAATCTGGCGATCTTTCAGTTTTTTAACCTCAGGTCCTTCCCCTGAACCAATTTGTTCATGGATGAGATGAAGCAGATCCACAAGTGTGGCAAGAGCTTGTTGTTCCGGTTGCAAAGCAGATGACCAATTTTGTTTCTCCAGATTCTGCTGTGCAAATGTCATCTGTTCAGCTGCACGATCGAAACCAGTCAATATTTCCGGAGGCGGCGGATTCTCAACGTCATTGGACAGTTCGGTATAAGCTTTGTGTGTTTCGTCCAATACTGACCTCTGAGTTTCTGTGACCATTTTTCCTGCTTCCACGTAAGATTCCTTTTGTTCATCGCTTGGCTTTTCTGTTTTTAAAAACCAAGAGCCGCGGACGGTTCGCCTTTCCTCTTCAATCAGCCAATATAAAATATTCGCGCATTTACTTCCTTGTCCTTCAGAAGTAAAAGTATCTTTTTTAAAGGGACGAATTTGCACGAAATAAATGTCAGAAGTGGTTTCTAACGGAGTGGCTTCAGGTTTGATGGCATCCCCAACAACGTTGTAACTGATCACATCATAATCTTGGACTTCCAGTTCATCCAAGTTAATGGTGCCCGCCGTTTTAGAAAGATTTTTAGGAAGAGAATCTTGATCAAGCGGAAATTCTTTTGGAGTTTCACCGTTGACAGAGATACTGAGTCGCAACTTATTAAATCCGAGAGGTGATTCGCCTTTTATTTTTAAAGGGATCGATTCAATTTTGGTGGCCCATTGATCTTCGCCAGGATCTGTAACCTCAAGCTTTGCGTGAAACGGAGTTTGCAGGTTTTTAATTTCAATATTGTTATGAGCTGAAAGCAGTGTTTCGCGTAATGACGGAATGTTAAAGGCAATTTGAAAGAGGACACATAGAAGAAAAAGAACGACCCAAAAAACAGCAAGCGATGTTCCAGTCCATCTTTTCCAAGGTGTAAGATTTATTTTAGAAAGAGTGTCTAACCAAAGAGCATTGCGAATGGATGAAGTGCAGTAGTCAAGTTTGGGCGCTTCAAGGCTAGCGGAAAGTCGTAAACCTAATTGAGAAAAGTTCTTTTCACCTAATTCAGCAATTTGACCAAGATGATTGTAACGTCTGATACTATAAATCATCACCGCGATGATGCAGGCGATTAGAAGAATCATAGCAACCGGAATCAAAGAAATAATCCATGAATAGGTTTCTGAAGTTTGTTTGCTTAGAAAAAAATCAAAGACTATTTCAATCCATAGTAAAATCAATCCACCGAGCGCCGCAAAACACGCAACCGTGCGTAAAAGCAGCATCCTCCGAGTTTTGATAAGAAGAGCATTAATCTGTTCAAAGGATGGTGCGGTTGTATCCATAGATATTGTTAACGTGGGGTGCGGTTGGCTAATGTCAACTCCGAAAATGAAAAAATAATGGCCGCCAGAATAAACCACCAGGTCAGATTCGTCCGCTGTGGCGAATCCATTCCTGGATGATCCGGATTTTCGGCATAACCTGCTGATACAGGAGATAAATTTTTATCCAGGTTTTCGAGTTTTTGAAAAGTGGCTAGAGATTTCCATCGTGCAAGATCGGATTCATCGGAATCAATATTGATCGCGCAAATATCTGAGGGATTTTGGCTGAGACTTAAAAAACCGGGTTGAACTGATGGGGAACCGTTCATCACAGGATCTCCGACAAGCATCCCTTGACGTTGTGGTTGTTTTTCCTCAAGCCATGCTAAGGTTTGATGAATGATTGGCAAAAAGGTCGCTTGAATCGGCCAATCACTCCACTCTCGTGTAAAAGGAAAAGCGAAGACAACGATTTGACCTTTTCCTTGGGGTGCGATAGCAAGAATGGGGTCGCCATTTGCCAACTGAATGAGAGGTTGACCGGTTGGAATCCGAAATTCACGCCATTGCTGGATTTTTACTTTAAAAAGATCTCCACCTCTTGGAAGGAAAAAGGGACGAAGGATGGGGTGATTTGCCTGAATCTGAACAAAATGTTGAGGCTCAGAAAGTTTGCCCGCTTCATGTTTTTTACCGAGGTCAATGGGTAAAAATTCCTTCTCCCAGTCAGCCAATCGATTGGATTCGCCAAGAAATAAAACAGCCGTGCCACCTTCGTTAACAAAATTTTTTATTTGTCCCGCGTATTCAGATGAAAGTGATCGTCCTTGATCGAGAAAAAGAATGTCGGCTTGTTCTTTGATGGTTGTTTGTTTCCTCTTAGAAAGATCGCGATCAGCGATCGTTCCTACAACTTTTGGATTTAGATCTAAATCCATTGGAATCCATTGGTAACGATTGGATGCGAAATCTGATTTTGGCATCACAGCCATCTTTAAGTAGGTGTCAGAATCTTTTTCCGCACTTAAACGTCCCACACGTAAAGGGCGACGTGGGAGAACACAAAAGAAACGCTCATTATCCGGAGCAAATTCGTCTGTGGGTTTTAATCGTAAGACACCTTTCATTGGATTAAATTCTGTGGGAAAAACTTCGAAAGCAACTTCTTGGGTTGAATGAGGAGCCAGCAAAATGGATTTCGTTTTTAATAATTCTTCGTTTGTGAACAAGACCTCTAGATCACGAGGTTTAGCAGTATAGTTTTTTAAAGTTGCCGTTACATTGAAAGCAACATTGGTTTGCCAAAAGCTAAGAGGCGCTTTGATTTCAGTAATCGCGCAATGATCCGGTGGCACGGGATTCACTCCACGTGGATCCATCGTAATTCCAGGGGAAAGCGGTTGATCCCATTGGATGTTTTTCCAGGCAGTAAGTGTCATATCCGAAATGACGGTGATTTTCTTTTTCTTCGCGGATTGTGAATCGAGCAAATGATTGGCAAAACGCAAGGCGGCTTCCGGATTTGTGCTTTCGTAGGTTGGGGTGACAGCGCTTAATGCATTTTGTTGTTCAGCGGGAGAACTCTCAAAAGAGGAAAGAATACGAGGAGAACGGCCCATCAAGACAATGGCCGTTCTTGCAGTTTTAGTTTCGTTGTTGAACCATTCAAGAGCATTTTTTTGAGCTTCTTTCCATGTTTCTCCGGCCATCATGGAACATGAAACATCAAGAATCAGAATAGATAGCTCACCACTAGGGGGTAATGTCAGATGTCTGAACGGACGAGCAAAAGCAAGAACCAGAGCGGCGATTGCTAGGAGCCTAAAAAAAAGAACCAACCATCGCATGATATTTCGTTGTCGATGAGAAACCACACGAGTTTCTATCAGAAAACGTAAGGCAGGAAAAAGATAAGGTTTAAGAGGTGTGCGATTGCGTAAATGAACCCAAATCGGAATGGCCAAGGCAAGTCCGCCTAAAAGGTAAAGGGGCGCTAAAAATGACCATGTCATGGTAGACTTTCTCTTTGAGCAAGAAAAGATGCAAATGCTCGGAAGGGCGGTTCGGTGGTTGTGAGAAGATGATGCGATACGCCGAGATCAAGACATTGTTGACGCAGAGCATGTTGATGTTTTTCCAGTGCCGTGCAATATCGTTTTTGGTTCCAATTAGGAGTAATGGGCAACCGGAAACCGGTTTCCATATCTTCAAAGAGACAGCTTTCTTTAAAGGCAAAGTCCATTTCGCGTGGATCAACGATTTGAAAAAGGCATGCTTCATGATGATCAAATCGTAAGCGCTGTAAAGCGATCATCAACTTGTCAAGATCATCCCATGTATCCGTAAAGAGAATCACTAAGCCACGCTTTTTGAAAAGTTCCGATATTGTATGAATGCAAGATGCCAAATCACAACTGCCTTCCGGATGAAGAGTTTCTAAAATGTTGAGACACCGATGAAAATGAAGACGATTTAATTGTGGAGATAAATGTTCGACAAGTTGAGTTCTACCACAACTTAAACCGCAGGCATCACGTTGAGTGATCAGAAGCCGTATGAGAGAAGCTGCCAACATAGCTGCATAATGATATTTGCTAAAAGGCGTGTTTTCGGAGCGATAAGCCATCGATCCACTGACATCGACAAAAACCTGGCATCTTAGATTTGTTTCGGCCTCAAACTGACGGACATAAAGTCGATCCAATCTTGCGTAAGCATTCCAATCCACATAACGCGGGTCGTCTCCTTGGATATAAGGATGGTATTGAGCAAATTCCGAACTAAACCCGCGTAACCGACTTCGATGTAATCCTTGAAGAAAACCCTCCACCAAAACTCGAGACCGCCATTCGAGAGTTTCGACTCGGGATAAGAGATCCGGATCCCAGGTAAACGAAGAAGGCATGAAAAAAGTTAAAAGTTAAAAACTCCAGAATTACATACATCATTGAGGTGTGCAAGAAAATCCAACAACAATTAGTATTGACTCATTGCTCATTTTCGATACAGTGCGAATCAACTCATCAAGAGTGGTGGAGGGACTGGCCCTGTGAAACCACGGCAACCGCCTAGCGTAAAAACTAGGGACCAGGTGCCAAATCCAACCCGATCTCTAAAAAGGGATTTAGGAAAAGATGAGAGGATAGTTAGAGCCTCTTCTCTGGATTTTTCGATAGATCAAAGCAACTCTTCTTATCGAAGTGGAAGATCGGCTAGTCGTTTTACTGTCTCTTGAGAGGTTTATATTTATGTTAAAATCTAAAGGATATTTTACAGGACTGAAATGTCGCGAATGTAGCCGTCTTTATCCGGCGGAAGCCATTCATGTTTGTGAGTATTGCTTTGGTCCACTGGAGGTCGATTATCATTATGCTGCCATCAAAAAAGTGATCTCTCGTGAAAAGATTGTTTCTCGCCCTAAAACCATGTGGCGATATAAAGAGCTATTGCCTATCGAAGGCGAACCTACGGTGGGAGCTCAAGTGGGGTTTACGCCTCTTGTCAAAGCAGAGCGTCTTGCCAAAGCTTTGGGATTACGCGAGTGCTACATCAAAAATGACACCGTTAATTATCCGACTTTATCTTTTAAAGATCGTGTGGTTTCAGTGGCATTATCACGTGCATGCGAATTGGGTTTTACAACGGTTGCATGCGCCTCCACAGGAAATCTAGCTAACTCCGTGGCCGCCAATGCCGCAAGCGCGGGATTAAAAAGTTATGTATTGATTCCCGCAGATCTAGAGCAAGGAAAGATTCTTGGTAGTTTGATTTTTGGCACCAACGTGGTGGGAATTCATGGACCCTACGATCAAGTCAATCGTCTCTGTAGCGAAATTGCCGGTAAATATGGCTGGGCTTTTGTGAATGTGAATATTCGACCCTACTATGCAGAAGGCTCTAAAAGTATGGGATATGAAATCGTAGAACAACTCGGTTGGAAATTACCTCAACATATCGTTACCTGCATGGCCTCAGGCTCTCTTTTGACAAAACTTCATAAATCCTTTTCCGAACTCGTTAAAGTGGGCTTGGTGAATCCTTCGGATTTTAAAATTCACGGCGCACAAGCTACCGGTTGTTCACCGATTAGTCAGGCTTTTAAAGCGGGCACAGATATTATCAAGCCCGTTGCCATACCCAAAACAATCGCGAAATCGTTGGCAATCGGAACACCTGCAGACGGTTATTATGCCATCAAAAGTATGAGAGAAACCGGTGGTTCATGCGAAGATGTGGATGACCAAGAAATCGTTGATGGAATTAAGCTTTTAGCTTCTTGTGAAGGAATTTTTGCTGAAACAGCAGGCGGCGTAACTGTGGCCAGCGCCAAAAAACTTGTGGCCACAGGCAAAATTTCTCCCCACGAATCAGTTGTTTTATGTATCACAGGACATGGACTCAAAACCCAGGAAGCAGTAAACGGTCATTGCGGTCATCCACGTTTAATCAACGCTAAACTCAGTGAATTTGACGAAAAAATTTATCAGGCAGACTTAAAAAGATAGATAGGGGTTTCCACTACAAAAAGTAAGGTTTTTTTTAGTTAAATTTTCAGGTGCTCCCCTGATTGCGCCTTTTCTCGTTTTACTATACTCTCTCACCTTCACATCCCCCCACATTAACTCAAAACTCCTTTCCCCTCCTCCCTCCCTAACACAAAATTCAGAACTCCTGACCTCGTGGAATTAGGGTGAGCT
>CAYVFJ010000300.1:0-2729 GCA_964450905.1 uncultured Verrucomicrobiota bacterium | reverse complement strand
CGCTTGAACCAAACGGGAATCTGGTTGGATTTCAGTTCCAGAATCTTGCCATCAGTGATTTCCGCGATCCAGGTGTGTTTCCGATCCTTGTTATCACCAGAGTTGTCAAACACATAAGCGCGGTTCGTGTACCGAATCGCTTCCATCAATAAATCCAAAGAGCGATGGTAACGCGGTTCGATCCGTTCCTCCGGTACAGCGTGGCCGCCCAGTTTCACCCGGTTGTGAACGCGCGAAATGTTGATGGATGGATCATCCGTAGCAACGAAATACAAGTAAGTCCGATAGCCTGCCTGCTGCGCCTTGGCCAGCAACTTCACCTTGCTCGGATGTGACATCACCGTTTCAAATGTGAATGAAACCTTTAGCTCCAAAAGTTTTCTGCAGAGAAAATCCACTGCCACGGATGCAAAATAAGAATTCACTTTTACTTTCCAAAAATTCAGCCGCCCATCGGCAAAATTCAGACACTTTGCTTCATCAGAAAGTTCGGCAGAAATCAAAAACGAAGAATCATTAAAGAACGACAATCCTTCATCAGATGTCGTCGTCACGCCGTAGGCTGCGAAATCCAGAAAACCTTGTCTCCGGATCTCCTGTTCGATTTCATCCGGGTTCAGATAAACGCCCAACAATTCCTTTGGCAGAACCGAATTCAGCGTACTTTTTCCCGAACCGTTTGGCCCGGCAAACATCCGAAGGCGTGGAGTGTATGCGCTCACCCAAGGGTGATTTTTCTACCGGATACAACAGGAATGGGCGGTTCGATCTTTTTCACTCGGACACGGTGGCCATCAGGGAAGACTTCGTAAATATATCCTTGCTCAGATTGCAACACGCTTTGCCCGGAAGCAAGAACTTGCTCACCTGCGGCTGCAAAAGCTGAACCGGATATGGATGGAAACTGACTCTCCAATATCTCGATGTTGTTTTCTTGGTCTGCCATAACAATAACGAACCTTTCTGTTCTGTGTTCCTGGATAATAATACTGCGAAAAGAGATTCAGAGCAAGCGTGTTCTCACATTCAGTAAAATTGCATTCATCCCCTTTTTGAACGCGCTGTTTTATCGTGGCATTGCTTCAAAAATACTGACAGCTTTCCTGTTTTCAAGGCATCTACCAAACGATGCCCAATCATATCAAGGTTGATCGGCCATAACGTGACTGGCGAAAGCAACCAGAGACGGAGTTTTTTCAGAAGGGGATAGTTAGGATGTTTTATGACTCGCGATGGAAGACGATGGATTTTCTGAATTAACCCGAATTTCTCACGCAACGGGAGAAATTCGCACGGAGTGCCGACAACCGTCGGGGTTAACTCGCGAAAACTTTCGGCTTGTTGGAAACTGTACCCCAACAGTTTCCAACAGGTGCATTTCTCCAAATAAAAAAACTGGTGAGAAATGCAAGTTAACATGCTCCCCATTCTGCACGATGATACGCTTGTGCTTTCAGTAATTTCAGATCCGCTTTTAAATTCATTTCGAACAAACTTTACCATGTTGATGGCTGAATGACACGGTCAAGTTTTGGGGACAATTTCTGTCTTTATGTTCAACGGTTTTTATCCGCCTGATAAGCTATAGAATCAAAACCAAGTATTGTTACTAACGGAAATTTCATCCCTATAACAGTTTTCACTAACTGTATTCGTTGAGACGGTTAATGCGAATGATGGCACCCGTGGTCAACTCCAAGCGGGAAATCTCCTCGTCAATTCGCTGTGCTTGCCCTGGAAAATCGTAATCCAGTGTGCATATAATGATCCCAAAATGATTCCCCTCCGTTTCTCGGTGCAATCGAATAAAATGTTTTCGATTAAGAGTCAGAAGAATACGAGATTCATGGATCGCATAAGCCAGAACATCCATATCAGAAATACTTTGATTAGCATTTCCAGCTTCCAAGGATGTTAGAACATCGTGTCTAAGTGAGCGTAAAGTCTCTACGACCGGTGTCGGAAAATTTTCATTGGAATAAAGACGCGCCATTTCCATTTATTCCGCTTTTTCGTTTTCTGTAATGGCACATTCAATTTCATCACGATGAGACCGGACGTATGCCCATGCATTGGCAAGATCTTGCGCAGTGAGAGTAGGATAACTGCGGAGTAAATCTGCCTCACTAATTCCGAGTCTCCTGCCCTGTTCCAAAATCCAAATAGGAATGCGTGTTCGAACAATACACGCTTCCCCATCACAAACACTCTGACGGCTTTCGATGCCAGGCCAGAATTCAGTGATATCTTGAGAAGCCCATTGCAAAACCTGCGCTTTCTCAGAACGGTTCATTTTGCTTAAAAGCTCTTCAGCGGAATGAAGTAATGCATTCACAATGGAACATTAACCTCATTTTACAATTTTTGCGAGGAAAAAACCTAAAAGGGATAGTTGGGATATATTTGTTTTATCAAGTTCTGGAGAAAACAATTTAACTTCTTGTTTAAGTTTTTCTAAGGATTTTTCGGAAGGTTTTTGGGGACAATTCCAGCCCTTATGTTGTTTAAAGATTTCGTGCATGATCTGGAATATGTGAAGATTTGAGAATCTTTTTCACCAAATGCAAAAGCTTGTATCCATTGCTCTTTATTACAATCCGGTTGAACATCGTCATGGATCCATCACGGAATATTTAAAAGATGATTTGAAAATTGGTTGGGGAATAAAAAGTCTTTATGAAGTTACTGGTGTGACACAACGATTTTACACAGATTATGCAACAAGCGGA
>CAYVFJ010000299.1:0-3490 GCA_964450905.1 uncultured Verrucomicrobiota bacterium | reverse complement strand
CAAGAACAGGACAGCCAGTGCCTCATCGTCATTCTTTAACGGTGCGCGCGCCTACATGCGCGCTTTCAGACGCGTGGAGCACCGCTCTTTTTGTAAATCCAAAATTGAAACCGCCAGATCCTATTTGCATCGTGGATCAGCGCTAATTAAAAATAAATCGTCCTGTTTTTTCCATGACCGCCTGAGTCTATTGAATGAAGATAGAAAATGAATCTATTTTATCTTAGTTTAGACAATAGCCAAATTAAGATTTCTAGCCTAAATCTTTCCTCGCAGTGTTGATGACGTTGATGTTTCTGAAACGGGCAGGAACTGCTCCATGAGAAACGGGGGCTGATTGTTGGGGTTGACCTTTGCCGCAGTTAAAAACACCGGCAAGTCGATATTCACTTTTCCCGCAGATTCCATCGCATGCATTCCAAAAATCGGTAGACCTTCCTTGATAAGCAACGTCACGCAACATGGAGCCGATTTTTCCATCTTTAATTTCATAAAAAACCTGACCGCCAAATTGAAAATTATAACGTTGCTGATCGATACTCCAACTCCCTCTGCCTACAATATAAATGCCGTCTTTGACGTCATCGATCAGGTCTTGGAGTTTGATCTCTTTTTCACTCGGCTGGAGCGAGATATTGGGCATTCGTTGGATGGGAAACATGCTCCAACTTGAAGCGTAAGCGCAGCCGTTGGACTGTTTTCGATGGATGATTTTGGCTTGGCCAATGGCCATTTGATAATTCTGAAAGATCCCGTTTTTGATGATATCAAATTCTTGTCCTTCCGTTCGAACTCCGTCATCATCATATCCAACCGTGGAAAGACCACCTTTTTGGGTGCGATCACCCACGACCGTAACAAAGTCGCTGCCATACTGAAGTTTGCCTAATTTGTCTGGGGTCACGAAAGATGTTCCAGCAAAATTAGCTTCGTATCCGAGCGCGCGATCAAGCTCCGTAGGATGACCGATGGTTTCGTGGATTGTGAGAGCCAAATTATTAGAATCGATGACCAAATCTTTTTTGCTCGGTTCAACCGATTTGGCTGTGTGTTTCATTTTGGCTTCTTCGGTTGCTTTTGCAACCTCCGAAACAAAATCATAATCTTCAATCCATTCGTATCCCGCGCCACGTCCCCCAGCATCGCTGCTCCGTGTTTCAAAACGCCCCATTTTTTTGTCCACAACAGTGACCGTAAAAGAAGGGTTGATACGGATCCGTTTTTGATAGAGATAAGATCCAAAACTTGACGCAAAATATTTTTCTTCTTTGATCAATTGAAAAGAAGATCTGCAAAAGCTAGCGCCCGCTTTTTTTGCTTCGGAATTGATGGCAAGAAGTTTTTGAATTTTCGATTCAAGCGAGATTTCAAACGGATCTTTTTCCATGGGCATAATCCATTCATCGTCATAAGCGGAGACGATCTCGATTTCGATTTTATTTCTTTGAATCCGTTGATCGGCTTGAGCGATTTGGATGGCTTCTTTCACCATCTGACTGATCGACGATTCCTGAATGACAGAGTTTGAAGCAAATCCCCAAGCGCCATTGAGAAGAATTCGAACTCCGAAACCAAAGTCCTTTGAATCGTCCACGGATTCCACGCGTTCTTCCCGAGTGGCAATCGATTCGTGATGATATCTGCCGAGACGAATATCGGCGTAGGTGGCTCCGAGTTTTTTTGCTGTATGCAATGCGTGATCAGCCAGATTACGAAAAGATTTTTTATCCAGAAGTTGATAAGCTTCCTCCGCAAGAGCGTCGTTAGGATCAAAGAGATAACGGGAAAAAGAAGCTGCGGCGACTGTTCCTGTCAGGGTTTTTACAAAATCTCTACGGTTCATACGGATGGAGGATAATCCTATTGTGCTTGATTTTCAAACATGTCTCAGCAGGATTAAGGCATGAAAAACAAAGTTTATGCAATTCTTGTTTTTTGTGATAGATCGAAATAACGAGCTGAGGTGTTCAGAAATCTTGAGGATTTTATGGATCAAATGTTTAAAAGCTAAGTGTGCGTATTCTTATTACAGAATCCAGTTTGAATTGGGGAGGGCAACAACTCCGAATCTTGATCGAAATGCAAGAGTTGATTCGACGTGGTCATCAGGTTTGGCTGACGGCAAATCAGGAAAGTCAAATTTATCAAAAGGCCATTGAACGACAGTTGCCAGTATTTCCGTCAAACCAAACAAGAGCAGCCAATCCTTTTGTGTTAGCTCAATTGGCACATTGGATAAAAAAGTATCAAATTGAAATTCTCCATTCTCATAGTAACAAGGATCGAAATGGATCTTCGTTATTAAAGTTTTTTATGCCAAAACTGAAAGTGATCTTCACTCGTCATATTGTTCAGGAATTGAAACCAGGTTTCTTCCACGCATTTCCGTGGCGATATGGATGCGACGTGATCAAAGTAGTGGCTGAAGTGATCGGCAAACAATTGACGAATGATTATCATATTTCTCCAGATAAAATTTTTAATACGGGAACTTTTGCGGATCCAAAAGATTTTTATCCGGAGATCGATGGAAAAATCGTTCGTCAGGAATTTAAAATTCCAGATGCTTCGTCTACTGCTGGAATCATAGGAATGTTTCGACATGACAAAGGACATCGTTATTTTCTGGAAGCAGCTTTTGAATTGTTAAAAACAAATCCTGAAGCACATTTTCTTGTGGTGGGTTCTAGCGTCAACCAGGGACGTAATGAATTGGAAAAAGACATGAAACAATGGTCCGCCCAGCTTCCCCTTGGAAAACAGATTCATTTTCTTGGTTACCGACAGGATGTTCCCCAATGTATGGCAGCGATGGATGTGGTGGTGGTCGCTTCCATTGGAACAGAAGCTCAATCTCTCATTATTCCACAGGCTTATGCCATGGCTAAACCTGTGATAGGAACTACTGTCGGTGGTATTCCAGAAGTCATTGTGGATGGTAAAACTGGGTTTCTTGTTCCAGCAAAAAATAGCTCTGCAATCGCAAAATCCATTGCTGAACTATGGCAGAACAAGCCGCTTGCGCTTTCTTTAGGACAACAAGGCTATCAATTATTTTTAGAGGAAATGACCTTTAGCCGTAATGTTGATAAAGTGGAGCAAGCCTATCACCGGATGCTAGACTCAACGCGGTCATCCATTGCGCTTTTGATGTAGCACAGCCGCCCCGTCCAATGCCACTCACTTTTAAGTGTTTTTCGTCTTGAGGGAAGCACATGCTGCTGGCGTCCTGTTACAAAAAGAAACAATCTGGTTTTTTCACGACCACCTGAGTTTATTGAAAAAATGAATCTATTTTTCATCAGTATGACATTTAATAAAAGATTTATTCATTTTTTTGTAGACAAGATTTTTAAATGTGGTAATGTGCAGGCTTTTGGAACGGTGTGTCTTAGAAAAATTCGAAACAAAAAGAATCTCATGTAGGGAGCGTAGAGAAAATCAAAGGAATGATTTATGAAATTGAAAATTAGTTTGTTGTGGATGGTTT
>CAYVFJ010000298.1:0-3550 GCA_964450905.1 uncultured Verrucomicrobiota bacterium | reverse complement strand
ACTAGTAATCCATTGAAGACTTAGTTTCAAGAGATAAAGAAACATCCATGAGAAGAGAGTTCCTTCCACGCCTGAATGACTTGATCGACACTAATGGCCTGAATGGTTCGGGACGAACTTTGAAGAACTTTAGCACGAGGTGTCCATGGCCGCCAACGGATAGGATCTGACTGGCCAAACAGGGCAACGATACGTAATCCCATGGCAGCGGCTAAATGCATCGCTCCGCCATCAGGCGTAATTAGATCACGACATTCTTTAAATGTCTGGATTAAATCATTTAATGTTGCCGTAGGTCGAGGATCAAAGACAGCAGGCGCGAGACCAATGATTTGAGCTGCTTTTTCGTCATCTCCAGGATGGGTTAACGTGTTCATATTTCCAGGTGACCATAGCAATATAATCCTTTCGGATTTTAATTCTGACAATCGTTTTCCCAATTGAATGAATTGCTGAACCGTCCAGCGGTTACCGAGTTTCCGGCTGGTGATTTGAATGGCTAAACGTGAGCCTGTGCTTTGAATGGGATAATCGATTGAAAATGGAGGTGGCGCGTCCGTTTTACAAAGATGTCTGGCAAGATTCCAACTGTACTCTACTTCATGAAGACCTTCTTTAAAGGACACAAACCCCTGTTGATGACCATAACCCAGAATTTGTTTAGCCCCTGACCAACGCGCAAAAGAGACGGCTTGTCGACTGGTGCCTCCCACCAACAGTAAAACAATATCATACTTTTGTTTTCGCAGATTTAAATAAAATCGAATCAAACGAAGCCATTGGTCCATTCCAAAACCGAGATGTTTGGTTTTGTGATAAATGACAAGTTGATTGACCCATGTTGGAACTAATGGTTCCACGATAGGAGCGTTGTAACTGTTTACTAAAAGATGGATCTCTGCTTCCGGAAAATGTTTTCGGATCAGTTGAATGGCCGGAATAGAGCAGATTAAATCGCCAATATTATCATTCCGTACCAACAAAATCTTTCGTAATTCTGAATTCTCAATTCTCAATTCTCAATTCTTTCTAGTATGCATTTCTAAAGCTGAAAATGGTGGCAATCATGATCCTGAGATCAAACCAAAGAGACCAATTTTCGAAATAGTAAATGTCGTAACGAACACGTTCGTCAAGTGGCGTGTTCCCGCGCAGGCCATTGACCTGTGCCCAACCGGTGATTCCGGGTTTAAAACTGTGGCGCGGCATATAATGCCGAATTTCATCTTTGAACTGTTCCACGAAGATAGGACGTTCTGGCCGCGGTCCAACAAGACTCATGGTTCCTCGCAAGACATTCCAAAACTGAGGTATTTCATCGATATTATATTTTCTCAAGAAAGTTCCAGCACGCGTTCGTCGAGGATCATTCTCTTTAGCCCAGATAGGGCCCGTTTCCTTTTCAGCATCCACTTTCATGGTGCGTAACTTGTACATTCGAAAA
Source organism: uncultured Verrucomicrobiota bacterium (assembly GCA_964450905.1). GTDB lineage: Bacteria > Verrucomicrobiota > Verrucomicrobiia > JABWAM01 > JABWAM01 > CAYVFJ01. The sequence goes on along the minus strand of CAYVFJ010000298.1, from coordinate 2,106 downwards.
GGATAGCCATCACGTCCACATCTCTCTTGAACATAAAAAATAGGTCCGGGTGATTCTAATCGAATCAGAAATGCTCCCAGCAAGATAGACGGAATGCTTAGAATGAGTCCCACAAGTGAGCCTATGATATCGAGCACGCGTTTCATCAAGCGATTGATAGGACGATCTAAAGGGAAATCTCCGAGTCCAAGAAGGGGGATTCCACTCACGAAATCAAGCTGAACACGTGAAGCCAAAATTTCAAAAAGATCGGGGATTAGACGGAACTGCACTAAATGTCGTTCGCACGTTAAAATCCAGTTACTGATTTGTGTGTGAGGAACTTGTAAGGTTCCAAGAATCACTTCATCCAATTCATGTTGCTGAAGAACCTGTTCTAAATCAGAAGACTTACCTAACCAACGAATTTCTTCTGGAAGATCCGGGATTTTTTCTTCGGATAAGATACCCATCACTTCACGTCCGGAATTAACATCTGATTTGACATGTTTAATGAGTTGCGCGCTTCGATCGCCCCATCCTATGAGTAAAACTCTTTGTAAAAGACCGTTCTCCCTCAAGAATCGTCCCCAGGATTTACGTAAAATATTGCGCGCCATCAGGAGAGAAGTGACCGCGAATAAGGGCATGAGCAGAACGGTGAGACGTGAATACTGAACCTCGACCCTTAGAAAGAAACTGAGACCGAAAAGAATGGCCGATGAAATAAATATTCCCTGAGTCACTCGCGCGGCTTCTGCCAAAAAGGGCAATGGCATTCGAATGTTATAAAGACCTTGTAATTGAAAGGTAACAATCAATACCAACGCCCAAAGAGTGATCATCACAATGTAATCATCGATAAAAGGAGTATCGCTGAAACTGAAAATACCGGATTTGAACCTCAACCACCATGCAATCCAAAAAGCAAGATAAAGACTGAAAATGTCCGCTAAAACGGTCAATGCGATGGTATAAGATCGAACATCTTTTCTACGAAACATAAATGTGTAAGTTACATGCTACAAGCTATATGCTACAAGCCAGAAGCGAAAATACGGGTTATAAAAAAGAAGCCCTTAATAAGTTCGCACATTTTTTGATATCTTTTAGCTTGCGAAAGCTTTAAGCAGATTCAATGACATCACTCCGTTGTTTACTGATTCTTATCATGGTTGTTCTCCTTGAACAGGTTAAAATAAATTCGTTATTTGCATCAGATGAATTAGTGCTCCGAGGTCCATGGTCGGGAGCGATCACTTCTTCCTCAGCATGGATTAAAGCTCAACTTGCTCAAGAAGGCGCGAAAGCTCGTCTGATGATGAGTGAGGCATCTGATTTTACAAACCCACTTTATTCAGAAATGGACACGGCCTTGGAGGCCAATGACTTTGTGGTTTCATTTCGAATAAACCAGCTCGAATCCAACACTCTTTATTACTATGCTGTGGAGGTCAATGGAAAATTGGATGAGAACAGAAAGGGACAGTTCAAAACTTTTTCAGACAGTCCCATGTCTTTTTCTTTTGCCTACGGTTCTTGTCAAAAAACAGGCGCGGATCACAATACTTTTAAAACTATCTTAAAAAAGAATCCTCTCTTTTTTATGAATATTGGTGATTTTCATTACGAAGATATTGGAGTGAATGATCGAAAACTATTTTGTGAAGCTTACCATAAAAATTTAGATTCCCCAAGCCAAGCCGCGTTATATCGCAGGATCCCCTTCGTCTATATGTGGGACAATCATGACTACGGCACTCCTAATCATCAGGATATAAACTCACCAGGCAAGGAAGCAGCTCGTTTAACTTATCAAGAATATGTGCCCCACTATCCGCTGGCTGCAGGCAATGACCACGCGCCTATTTATCAAACATTTACAGTTGGCAGAGTTAAGTTTATTTTAACAGATCTCTATTTCGAACGTAGTCCCAATGACGCCCCCAAGAATAAAAAAACAAAACTTGGTTCAGCCCAGAAAGCATGGTTCAAACAGGAATTGCTGCAAAGCAAAGATAAATATCCTTTGATCTTCTGGGTTTCCACTTCTCCTTGGATGAGAGCGCCAGGTTCATGGGACGTTTTTCAAGAAGAAAGACGTGAAATCGCCGATTTTATCAAAGA
>CAYVFJ010000297.1:0-4045 GCA_964450905.1 uncultured Verrucomicrobiota bacterium | reverse complement strand
TTGCCAGGTGTTCGTTATCATATTGTGCGAGGCGCATTGGATACACTTGCGGTAGAAGGTCGACGTCGTAGTCGTTCCAAGTATGGCGCTAAGAAACCTAAATCAGGCGCTGCAAAAGCAGCAGCCGCTGCCGCTGCTGAACCTGCCAAAAAATAGTGGATCCAGAAATTTTATTTTTAACTTCTAATTAGATATTTATTTATGTCTCGTCGCCGAAAAGCAGAACATCGCGAAATTAAACCGGATAGCAGATATCGCAGCACGGCGGTGGGTGGCTTGATTAATACCGTGATGTGGCGCGGAAAAAAAGCGACCGCACAAAGAATTGTTTACGAAGCTTTTAATCTTCTGAGTGAGAAAGCGAATAAAGGCGATCCATTGGATATTCTGAACAAAGCGTTGGATCATATCAAGCCACGCGTGGAAGTAAAATCTCGGCGGGTAGGAGGCGCGACTTATCAAATTCCTTTGGAAGTTCCTTTTGAACGCCAACAGTCATTGGCTTTACGTTGGTTGGTTCGTTTGGCAGACGCTCGTAAAGGCGTTTCTATGTCTCGAGCCTTGTCGGACGAGATTTTTGATGCTTTTAATGGCCAGGGAGCTGCGATTAAAAAGCGTGATGACGTTCATAAAATGGCACAGGCAAACAAGGCGTTCGCGCATTTAAGATGGTAGGAATGAATTAAGAATTTTTTACAACTTTTGGAATATGTCTTCTGTCGCACAAACCGCATCACCTTCTTCAGCCGTCTCGAATCCGAATGATTCTAAACGTCCTTACACGTTGGAATGCACGCGTAACATTGGGATTGCAGCTCATATTGATGCCGGTAAAACAACCACGACCGAGCGAATTTTATTTTATACCGGATTGATTCATAAAATTGGTGACGTGGATGATGGAAATACCGTGACCGATTGGATGGAGCAAGAACGTGAACGCGGGATTACCATTACTTCAGCGGCAACCACTTGTTTTTGGACTCAAAAACCGGAAGAAGGAATCACCAAGCTTTTTGCGGGGATTAAACATCGGGTGAATATTATTGACACACCTGGGCATGTGGATTTTACGGCTGAAGTAGAGCGTTCTCTTCGCGTGTTGGATGGCGCGGTTGCTATTTTTTGTGGAGTGGCAGGAGTTCAACCTCAATCAGAAACGGTATGGCGTCAGGCAACCAAATATAATGTGCCGCGAATTGCTTTTGTGAATAAAATGGATCGGATGGGAGCTAACTTTGAAAAGGCGCTCAATGATTTACGCGTCAAACTGCGCGCAAACGCGTGGCCGGTCACCTTGCCCATCGGACAGGCTGAAAATTTTAGAGGGATTGTGGATGTGGTGAATCAAAAAGGTTATCTTTGGCCAGAAGAAGAAGAGAACGAGAAAAATAATGGAATGGTTTTTGAGATCATCGATGTGCCGGCCGATATGGTGGAAAAAGCTCGTAAGGCTCGTCAGGATTTGGTCGAAGCAGTGGCCGATAAAGATGAAGAAATTGGCAATCTTTTTCTGGAAGAAAAACCTATTTCGAATGAATTATTAAAAGAGGGGTTGAGACGTCTCACATCAAAAATTCAGATCGTTCCAGTTTTATGTGGATCCGCTTTTAAGAAGCGTGCGGTGCAGAATTTAGTCGACGCGGTGATCGATTATTTGCCTTCGCCATTAAATATTCCTCCCGCGGTAGGTGAAGATCCGGATCAACCCGAAATAAAAATAAATGTTGAACCCAATGATGCAGCTAAATTTTGTTCATTAGCTTTTAAGTTATGGACAGATCCTTATGTTGGAAAGCTCGTCTTTTTCCGTGTTTATTCCGGTCAACTTTCAAAGGGCGACACCATTTATAATCCGCGCACCAATAAACGAGAAAGAGTGAGTCGCGTGATGATGATCCAAGCGGATAAACGAGAAGAGGTGGAAAGTGTTTATTCGGGAGATATCGCGGCATTGGTGGGAGTAAAAAATATTACGACTGGAGACACACTTTGTGACGAAGATTTTTCGATCAGACTGGAACCTCCTTCTTTCCCTGAACCCGTAATTTCCATGGCCGTTGAGCCAAAGACAAAAGCGGATCGAGAGAGAATGGGAGAAGCTCTTCAACGTTTGGCAGAAGAAGATCCTACTTTCCGGATGAAAACAGATGTCGAAACTGGACAAATGATCATTCAAGGAATGGGCGAGCTTCATCTTGAAATTATTCGTGATCGTATGTTTCGTGAATTTAAAGTCGAAGCCAACGCCGGTAAACCTCAAATTGCTTATCGCGAAACTCTGACCAAAGCGGCTGAAGGAGAAGGCAAATTCATTCGTCAATCTGGAGGACGCGGTCAGTATGGACATGTGGTTTTAAGTGTGGAACCTGCAGAGAGAGGATTTGGGCATGTGATTGAAAATAAAGTGGTTGGCGGAAATATTCCTAGAGAGTTTATTGCGCCGATTAAGGATGGAGTTGAAGAAGCAATTACCGGTGGAATTCTCGCAGGTTACCCAGTGGTTGATGTCAAAGTGGAGATTCTTGACGGAAGTTATCACGAAGTCGATTCGAGTGAGCTTGCGTTTAAGATGGCCGGGATTTTTGCCTTTAAAGAAGCCATGCGGAAAGCGGCATGCATGATTCTGGAGCCTATCATGAAAGTGGAATTGATTACACCAGAAGAATATCAAGGAGATTTGATTGGCGATCTGAACCGTCGTCGTGGTAGGATTCAGAATATTGAAACCAATGATTCTCTTTGCACCGTTCATTCGGAGGTTCCTCTCGAGGAATTGTTTGGATATGCCACAGATATTCGATCTTTAAGCAAAGGGCGTGCTGCATACTCCATGGAACCTTCTCATTTTGAGCGGGTGCCAGAACAAGTTTTAGCAAAAATATTGGATGCTCATAAGAAATAATTGATCGAAATTTAATTTTTAGCAGAAATCAATATGGAACATCAACGCATTAGAATAAGACTCAAAGGATTTGATTACCGAATTCTGGATACCTCCGTTTCTGAGATTGTGGAAACAGCTAAAAGGAGTGGCGCAAAAATAGCTGGCCCGATTCCGTTGCCCACACGAGTGGAACGTTTCACGGTGAATCGTTCGCCTCATGCAGATAAGAAATCTATGGAACAATTTGAGATTCGTACCCATAAGCGTCTCTTAGATATTATTGATCCCACAGCTAAAACGGTGGATGAACTTAAAAAATTAAACCTGCCAGCAGGTGTGGACATTCAAATTAAAATTTAACTATGAGCATGGGAATTCTAGGTAAAAAATTGGGCATGACCCAGGTCTATGATGAAAAGGGAATCCTTCATCCGGTGACCGTCATTGCAGCGGGTCCTTGCGCCGTGCTTCAGAAAAAAATGCCTGCGACGGATCGATATGCTGCTTATCAGATTGGATTTGACGATTATAAAGAGAAAGCGGCGACTGCGGCAGCGAAGGGACATTTCAAAAAGGCAAACACAACGCCTAAGAGATTTATTCGTGAATTTTTAGCAAGTGAAGGCGAGGATCTTAATATCGGAGATCAGATTACGGTGGCTCGCTTCACGACAGGTCAATTTGTGGATGTGATTGGGATTTCGAAAGGAAAAGGTTTTCAGGGAGTTGTGCGGCGTCATCGTTTTGCAGGTGGCGGCGCGGCTCACGGCTCAAAATCACATCGTCGACCAGGAACGATTGGAATGCGCGCATGGCCCGGACGAATATGGAAGAACGCGCGGATGCCTGGACATATGGGGGTGGTTCGTATCACCACACAGAATTTGCCAGTGATGCAAGTTCGTGAGAGTGAAAATATTCTTATTTTGCGAGGATCAGTTCCTGGATCGGTTGGTTCTTATCTCGTGGTAAGGCCTGCCATCAAAAAAACTATTCCTAAAAAGTAAAACAAGATTTTTTAATAAACGAATCTATGAAAATTAAGATTTATAGTCAGGATGGACAGAGTAAGTGAGATTATGATCTTCATTTGCGAGAGGATTTTAAGAGGGTAAGTCCCCATGTAATTCATGATGTCGTGACAGCTTATCGTGCGGC
>CAYVFJ010000296.1:0-3968 GCA_964450905.1 uncultured Verrucomicrobiota bacterium | reverse complement strand
TTTGCTAGGATTTTGCCAATTGTTCGCAGGCTTTTAAATCTAATTTTCCGCTGGCAAGAACGGGAACTTTTTCAATGCGCTTGATTATTTTTGGAATCCAAAGATTAGGGAGCCCTGCCGCGGCAAGCTTTTCACGAAGTTGATCGCTTGGGATATCCACGGTGGTCAGTAAAACAAGGGCTTCACCTTTGGTTTGATCTGGAACCCCCATCATCACGACCGGTTGCGATTCGGTGGTGTCTAAAGCAAATGTTTCAATGATTTTTTGTTCAATCGTCCCGTGAGGCACCATTTCGCCGCCCATTTTTGAGAAGCGCGAGAGTCGCCCCTCAATATAAAGAAATCCGTCTTCATCAAATCGGGCTAGGTCGCCTGTGACAAACCATCCATCACGAATGACTTGCTGAGTTTTTTCTTGGTCGCCGAGGTAACCCTCAAAAATATTTGGGCCACGCAAATGAAGCATGCCGATTTCTAATAACGATTTTTCTTCGTTTGTATCCGGATCAACAATCCGCGCAGACATACCCGGCAAAAGTCGGCCTACGGAACCTAATCGATTTCCTGTTTGTGGGCCTGCGGTGTTTGTGACAATCGGTGGATCAAGAATATTGGCGCTTGCCACAGGGGAGGTTTCTGTCAGGCCATATCCTTGCAGGATAGGAACATTAAATTTTTCTTTGAATGAATGATAAAGATCCAAAGGCAATTTTTCAGCTCCACCAATGATAAAACGCAACGAACGTAACTGATCCGATTCTGCTTTGCGAAGATAAGGCCGTAAAAAGGTGGGCGTGCCAAAAAGGACGGTCGCTTTTTCCTGATGAATTGTCTCAGCAATTTTTTTTACTTCAAGCGGGGAGGGAACGGTAATGATTCGAGCGCCATGAAGCAACGGGAGCCAAAGAGTCACCGTAAAACCAAAGCTATGAAAAAGTGGGAGACATGCCAACACTGCGTCGTGACGCTCAATGATTTCGCATGCAGCAATTTGAGCTGCGTTTCCAAGAATATTACGATGACTCAAGATAACCCCTTTGGGTTCTCCAGAACTGCCGCTGGTAAAAAGAAGACCCGCTTCTTGTCGATCTCCTCTCTTAGGAATTTTTAGCCAGGAAGCCAAGAGGGTTGATGGGAACAGCCAGATCGCAATGAGCCACGAAAAAATGGATGTTTTGCCGCAAGAAAAAATTTCTTTGGAAATATCCAAAGTGTTTTCTGGCCATGGAAAATCTGGAAACCGACTTTTTAATGAATCCGCGCTCACCACCGTTTTTATTTGAGCGCGTCGAAGACAGGATTCCAGCGCGGTTCGGCCCGCCGTGAAGTTTAGATTCACTGGGATTTTTCCCATGAGCGCCAATGCAAGATTTGCAACGGTTCCTCCAATTCCAGGTGGCAATACAATTCCCACACGTGATTGAGGGATGGTTGAACACCAGCGCTGGGCAAGGGTGAGAGCAAGTGCAAGTGTCGTGCCTCGGGATAATGCGCGTCGTTTTGGAAATGAATCGATGATCAGTGGTTGCCACGGTTTTTTACATAAAGCTTTAAAACAAGAATATCCCAAATTTCCGTGGAGCTCGTGGCGTTGTTGAAAAGCTTCTTCACCTAAATCGAGCAGTGTTTGACGCGCATGAATGGCATTCACAGTATCTGGGGAAATCGGTTTTCCGAAGTTCACAAGCGCTGGATAAGGCCATCGATGTGGCATCTTCCAAAAATAACGATGTTCCGAGAAGGAAAAAATTGATCCCCATAGGGAATCTAAATAGACTGGAACCACAGGAACATTTGCTTGTCGCGCCATGATTTCAAAGCCTTTTCTTAACCCCAAGAGCATTCCTGTTCGTGTGATTTCGCCTTCTGGAAAAACGCACACTATTTCTCCGTCTTTCAGGTGTTGCGCAGTGGTGCGAATGGCGTCTTTCGCATGTTTCGGAGAAATGGGAATCACACCCAAGATATGGAGCACCCAACCGATCCACCATTTTCTATGGAAAGCTTCGAAAGCAATAAAACGAATGGGTCGTGGACAGGCTATCTGTAAAATCAAAGCGTCTACATAAGAGATATGATTGCTAATCAACAACACGCCTCCCTTGGGCAAATGCTCTGTGCCAAGCGAGCGAACCCGATAAATGCATCGAGCAACGATCAGAATAAACAATCGAAGAAGGCTCTCTGGCAATAACCAGATGACATAAAGCGCAACAGCCAAACGAGGGATGATGAGCACAAGAAATTGTTGAGAAGCGGTCAGACCGAATTTTTGATATAAAAGATATTGAATGCCAACAGCCATGAGACCTCCTAGATTGATGAGCACATTCATGGCTGCGATCATTCGACCGCGACGCGTATCGCCTGCTCGATCTTGAAGAAAGGCATTGAGCGGCACGGTAAAGAGTCCTGCAAATATACCCAGTGCGCAAAGCCCACTGTAGGATATCCAAGATCCTGAATTGGAAAGCCCAATAGGCAATAGCGCGATTGAAAGACCCAGCCCGCCAATAGGCACAAGGCCGAGTTCGATCCGGTTTCGACAAAATCCTGCTGCCAATAAACTTCCGAAAGCAACTCCGCCGCCTAAGGCTAATAATAATAAACCAGTTTCTGTCACAGCGCCCACTTGGCCCACATGAAGTTCACGACCGAGTTGGATGAGTGTCAGATAAAGAATACCGCCAAATGAATAAAAATAAGCATTTCCGAGAGCCGCAAGTCGAAGCGGCTTTTCTTTCCAAAGTTCAGCGATCTGTTTGAAATGTTTCCAGAAGAGATCGTAGGAAAAGGGTTCTGAAGATTGAGGTGGCGTCGATTGAACCCCTTGAAAGATTCCAAGAGCTATCAGAGAACCGATGCTCAGGAAAATGATGGTCCACAAAGCTCCCGACCAAGGATCATGAGAGGGTTTTGTCCAATGATCAAAGGCCCATCCACCCGCGAGACTTCCGATGAGAACCGCGGTAATATAAAGCATTTCCATCCAACCTACGGCTACGCCGAGACGTTCAGATCCTACCAGTTCTTTGAGGATTCCTTGTTTGGCTGGAGAAACCACACATGCCTGCATGGCTAATAAAGCAAATCCTAATACAGCTAAGTTGAGATGATGCGTGTAGAGAGCGCCCATTGTTCCGAGCATGATGACGACTTGAACCATCAGTGCGTAATGCAAAACTTTTTGTTTTGAATAATGATCTGAAAACCATCCAACCACTGGCGCAAAAAGGACATAAGGCAATACGAGAAGTCCAGCGAGGATACTAATCACCTTTGCCGCCTGATCAGAAGGAAGAACAAATTGGGCTAACCCCACCAACATGAGTTTGGCCGCATTATCGCTAAACGCTATTTGAGCTTGTGCGAGAAGAAGACAGAGGAGAGATTTGTTGCGCAAATGGATCATTGGTTTCTACTTTGTGAAGTCTAAGAGAGAAAAATAAGTTTTTAGTTTTCCCCACTAAAGGGGGACAGGTTAGTTCTTAATTTTTAGTTTTCTCTGTGACCTCTACCGACCTCTGTATTCTTCCTACCACCCTTCCCCACTATCGGGGGACAGGTCAGCGGTGGTGTGCGAGATCTTCTTATTAAAATAAAGAGACCATTTGTTTAGGTTCTTGTGTAGGAGAATGGAGTTGGGACAAAGTCATTTCAACTTTTTTACGGGCAGCATCTTGTTTTGGATGGCGGATATGACGATAACCGGTCACTGGTTCAGGACATTTAAGGATATCGATCCAGGTTTGGTATTCGGCGCCGTTTGTATGTTGAAATAGTTGAAGCAACTTGATGTACCAATCTCGAAATTCTTTTTCTGGACGATGCCATGTTGGAAGCAAACGACGGAGAAATTTCAGGCGTTTCATGATATTCAACTGCCAATTATAAGTCCGGATATCGAATTCGATCTTATAATTGCCTATATCAAATCGAGGACGATTGATATGACTATAAGTTAAACG
>CAYVFJ010000295.1:0-3553 GCA_964450905.1 uncultured Verrucomicrobiota bacterium | reverse complement strand
CTTCATCATCATCAAGAAACTTCGTTGACCAAAAGTTTTTTGACGCTTCTCGGCGCTGCTTTTTGCGCGGTCATGTCTTTGGCAACTACTTCTAAAGGTGGATTGATCTCCTTAATCTTAGGGCTTTTAATTTTTACTTTGTTGCTCATCGTACGCAGAAAATTTGGGTTGCGTGTTCAAGTCATGCTTTTTGGGATGATGATTTTGTGCGCCTCTTTGATGACGTACGGTCGCGCTGTTTTACAGCGAACAGAATCTTGGGTTAAGACAAATCAAACCGTGGAGGACGAAGGACGATGGCAAGTATGGAAAGATACTTGGAAAATGGGATTGGCAATGGAGGGAAGAGGGATTGGGGTGGGAGGATTTGAAACTGTTTTTCCAATCTATCAAACCACGTTGAGTCACAAGACGGTGACACACCCTGAGAACGAATATTTACAGGCTTGGGTGGAGTGGGGAATTTTTGGTTGCATGATTTGGGGATGGATTGGAGCGCTACTCATAGTTCGAGCGCTACACACTTTTCGGGGACATGCCAGTGAATGGCAGATCGCAGGCTGGTCCGCTTTGGCTGTTGCAGCGGCTCATGCTGCGGTAGATTTTCCTTTTCATATTCCTGCCAATCTTTGGTTGGTCACCTCATGGATAGGAATGCTTGTTCAAGGACACGCGGCTGAAAATGGGATTCATTCTGAAGAAATATTTTTGTCTGCGAAATCGATGTTTAAACAAAAACAATGGAGATTGATTTTATTGGGATGTGTCTTGTTGCTTGGTGTAGGAACAGTTTTTTTTGAAAAAAACGATCCTTTAAAGTTAATGAAAAAATCTTTAATCAAGGGTCATTATTCTGAGTCATGGAAAGAAAGCCGTTTCTGTCTGGAAGACTGGCCTTTTTATTGGCATGCCCATGAACTTTCAGGATATTCGGCAGCCGGCCTTCCGTCCATGAGACGAGAAGTTCAACGATGTTTTTATCGCGCACAACGACTCAGTCCCTCCAATCCACAGATTTCATTTCACGCAGGAACCTTGTTCTTTGCCTCCAGCCCAATGGCCGCATGCGATCATTTTGAAAACGCGCTTCTTATCGCGGACCAGCCTGTTCCACTTTTGAATGAAATCATCCAATTCGTGTCCAAACAAGAAAATGGAATTTTAAAGATTTTGCCATTGGGATTGCGCACCCCAGAACGTTGGCGCTCCATTTGGAACTATTTACGTTCGACAAAAAATGCGGAATTGTTTCAAAAGTGGACAAAGCAAGGCGCCGATCAATGGCTTGAAAACAAACAAGAACGCGTAAAAATTCTGGGGAATCTTATCGACGGAGGATTATCCAAAAAAGTGCTTCAAACGTTTGAAATGTATCCTCCGGAATCGATCACTGAACTTTACTGGCAAGGCCGCGCCTTTCAAGCGATCGAAGAATATCCATCGGCTGTAAAAAAATACGCTGTATTATGGAAACAAAATGCAAAATTCACTCTGGTATTTACTGCCTCCACAAAAATAAGCTCGGGCATTCTAGCCCATGCCAGCGTCAATCCAGATAATTTGGCTCTTCAAAGAAAAATAGCAGAAACATTATCTAGTTTATCACGATACACGGAGGCGTTGCCTTATTGGGAACGTGTCCTCTCATTGGATCCGAAAGATACACTTGCCAAATACGGCATCGTGATTGCTTATCAGGAAAGTGGGGACTGGAAAAAAGCAGCTTCGTTATGGGCGCAAATGGTGGAACATGACCTAAAAATCCAGACGTTTTACTAAGAGCAAGTTTGGGATTTTCAAAAGCCACTGTGACAAGGTATATTGAACCACCATGAAAGTTCTATTGACAGGCACCACGGGATTTGTTGGATCAGAAATTCTTCGTTTACTGATTGCAAAAGGCCACACCGTCCGCACCATCGTTCGTGATCCTAAACAATGCGATCTGATTCGAGAAAGAGATCATGTCGACACCTTCCACGGCAATATCCTCCATGCGCCTTCTCTTTTAGGTTGTATGGAAGGAATAGAAGCGGTGATCCATCTTGTGGGTGTCATTGCTGAAGTCGGAGAAAATACTTATGATCGAGTTCACCGAATAGGAACTCAAAACCTGATCGCCGAAGCCAAAAAATCGAAAGTCAAACGTTTCATCCACATGAGCGCGCTCGGGACTCGCCCCCATGCGCGCAGTCAATATCATCAATCCAAATGGGCAGGTGAAGAGGCCGTTCGAAATAGCGGCCTAGACTGGACAGTTTTTCGTCCATCGATCATTTATGGTCCCCAAGATGGATTCGTCAATCTATTCGCGAAAATGACAAAATTTCCTTCGAGACTATTCACCCTTCCTCTCATGGAAGGTGGATTCTCTCATTTACAACCGATTCCTGTCACTGACGTCGCCCAATGTTTTGTCGACGCTCTTACAAAACCAGAATCGATGAAAAAAATCTATGATCTATGCGGTCCTACACCCCTACGTTTACGTGAAATTATTAAAACCATCGTGGAAGTATTAGGCGATGAAATAAAAGAAATTCAATCGCCATTGAAATGTTGCCTCGGTGATTGGTCAAACTTATTGCTCCCCTTTCCTATCCTCTTTTTTACAATCTTTCTTCAACCCAAAGTTCTCTTCGTTCCAGTCCCTTACGAAGCCGCGGTGATCGTTGCATGGCTGATGGAAACCTTGATGTCGAAACCCCTTCTTAATCGAGATCAACTCTTGATGTTAGAAGAAGACAACGTGGGAGATCCGTCTGAAGCCATCAAAGATTTTGGAATTCATCCACCTGATTTCCGATCCGGAATCGTTACCTATTTGAAATAAAAGCGTGCTGGAGAAAGCAAATAAATTTGTAATGTCATGCCTCGTCTCTCAGCAATCGTGATTACGAAAAATGAAGAGACATCTCTTCCTCGATGTTTAAGAAGCATTCAATGGGCTGATCAAATCGTGGTTCTAGACTCTGGAAGCGCTGATCAAACCATTGAAATCGCCCGATCCTTTGGCGCGAAAATATTTATCGAAAATTGGAAGGGCTATACCAACCAAAAAAATTCTGCACTCGAAAAAACAACCGGCGATTGGATTGTCTCGCTCGATGCAGATGAAGAACTCTCTACAGAAGCTCAAGAAAACGTGAGAGATATCATTCACAAAAATTCTCCTGAAATCGATGCCTACGCCTTTCGACGCAAAGTTTTTTATCTCGGTAAATGGATCACTCATGGTGATTGGTACCCGGATCATGTCGTTCGATTATGGAGAAAAGGTTGCGGAAAATTTGAAGGAGGAAGGGTTCATGAATCCGTGAAAGTGAATGGAAAAATTCAATATCTCAAAAGCGAGATTCTTCATCATACATATCGAAACTTGGAAGATCAAAAGGCGCGAATGAAAAATTACGCCATGCTTTGGGCGCAAGATCAATTGGATCGAAAGAGAATCGTTCGATGGCATGATCGATGGCTACGTCCTCCTGCCCGTTTCCTAAGAGCCATCATCCTCAAATCAGGATGGATGGATGGATGGCGCGGATGGCTGATC
>CAYVFJ010000294.1:0-4813 GCA_964450905.1 uncultured Verrucomicrobiota bacterium | reverse complement strand
GCTACCGAAACGCTCTTTCCTGGCACGGATTTACGCTTGATTTTTAAACTTGGCAGCTCACCCTAATTCCACGAGGTCAGGAGTTCTGATATTAGAATAAACATAATGATTGAGAAGACGATCTTTGACGGGACCATCCGGAAAATTTTGCAAGCTTTCCATCAAGGTTTGCCGATCGTTCCTTTGAAAGTTCTGTTGAATGATCTGATTGAGAACACCCTCACGATATGCTTCCGGGATTTCTCTGGAAGACATTGCGTTTGAGAGAGATTGAGTGATTGTTACGATATCATACTTTCTCATGCCTTCTCGTGATACTTGGAACGGCCGGAGCTTTTCTATTTTATTAAGATGGATGATTTGTTGTGCCATCGCTTTTTCGAAGATCTCTTTTTGCAGTTTTTTGTTTTTTAATGTTTCTGCCCAATCCATGACCGCTTGAGGATTTTGGTCGATCCAGTAATGAGCCAATGTTCGATACGCTGCTTCACGGGTTTTACCTGACGGCAGTTGCGCAAGATCATGTGCTATCATGATAGGATCTTTTTTTAAACAGATCATCACGTGAGCCAATCCTTGACCGCGAGCTTCGGAATTTTCCTTCATGTTTAAAAGCCATTCACGAATCAACGGAAGATCTTTATGGATCATGATATACTCAATGGTTCCATCAGTATTCTCAGTAAACTGGTCGATCTTTGTGATATCCTCGATCACATTCTCTTTGATCGATCCAGCTGACAACGAATCGATCCACTGACAAGCGCTTTTAAAATCTTTTTTGGCCAACTCACTGATGATCGTCCTGCTGATAAAATCTTTAAGCTTTCCTTCAGGTAATTGTTTGATCGATTGGGTAAGCTCTTGATAATCTCGATTCATCCATTCTTTGATGATGTAATAGTTAGAACCTTGTTTATCGGAGGATAAATTTCCAAATGTATTTTTCCAAAAATCCCATGCTTTAGGCGGATCTTCCCTAGCTAAAGCAGTCATCATCCCCGTATAAGCGAGATCTGCGGCCAGTTGGCCTTTGGGTAATTGCTCAGTCCAAGATAACGCTGCTTGCCAATCTTGAGTCGCCCATTGGAACATGAAATTTGTCATCAGATAGGTCTGACCGTAATTAGAAAAAAATTTCATCGGAGACAGACTTTTTGGATCTGTCACATCCCTATAGGAATAAGAAGTAATGCAAGAATTGCATTCTGGAAAGGAAAGCAGATCATAGGCAAGAGCTGCTACTGAAGAAGGATCTCCCTTCGTCCACTGTTGAATCATCTTCGCATGAAATCTTTCAACGTACTCCAATTTTGATAATTCATCATTCCCTCATTGATAAAGAAGAAAATTGCTTAATAACATCCTTTTTACTCACATTGTCCCATAAGAATTCCGGCTCCACAACTGGCGACCCAGACTTCATTCACGTTATAAGGATTGTAAAAAGCTCGCTGCGGATATCGGAACGGATAGCTATCCACATGTTGAAATTGAGGTTCTGCAGAGGTAAGATTGTCGCAGTACCATAACCCGTCCATTCGAGTGGTGACAAACATTTCTTCAGGTTTTTCGGGATGAATGGCGCAAGAAAAAACACGATGCATTTTGAAAATTCTTTTCCAACTTTTTCCACGATCTTTGGTTTGATAAAGCCCCCCTGTTTCATCCTTAGTTTTATCCTCTTTATAGTTTTGAATCCGTTCATGAACTCCTGCATACCATGTGTTTTGTTTAGGATCATGCGGATCAATCACCAAATCTTTAGTCCAATAATGCATCCTTGGATCGCTTCGATCGAGCCATGTCTTTCCTTCATCTGAACTGATGAAAACTCCTGAACTTGGAGTGAATTGTTCGGGTTTTCCACCCATCCTACCCGAGTAAGAGCAAACAATCGATCCATCTTTGAGAAGATGAATATTGAAAGGATGTCCCTCCGTACGCGGGGGAACGGATAATCTTTGCCAAGTTGATTGATTCCCTTGATGGATATTGTCTGAAACATAAATTCCTCCGGTTTCATGATGAACCACGCTGGCATACATTCGGTTTTCCATTTTTGGATCAAGAGCCGTCCAAATGACTCCCCCACTAAACTCATGCAAGGTCTGCCAGATTTTACCATGGTCAGAAGAATATTTGATGACTCCCTTGAGATGATCGAGCAAACCATCGCCCAATTGTCGAACATCATAGATTTCTCCCGGATCTGTAGAGCAAGCCGCATAAAGCATTCCGGTTTCAGGATCAAAAACAGTTTGATAAACTTCGTTATATTTTGGAGCTCCATTTATTAAAAATCCTGTATAATCAAATCCCCAACGATTACCTCCGTCTTCACTACGAATCCCACGAATATCCACAAATGAAGCAAAAAGATTTTTTGGACTTGACCATGCAACCCAGTTACAAACCGTGGGTTCAACTCCTGAACTTTGGTAAGAACCATCATGAGAAGATTTGGTTCCTATAGGATTCAGGGAATCTGGATGGATGTTGAGCTGTTTCCATGTCTCTCCAGCATTTGCGCTTGCGAAAATATCGCCCCCAAGATCCGTAAAAACCAAGCGATGATGATCGTTGGGAGCCACCTGAAATCCATGAGTAGGTCCAGCCCATGACCATTTCCAATCTCCCCCATCTCCTATCCAACCCGTTTGAACATTTTGATTGTTCTCTGTAAGAAAAACGGCTTTCCACTGTTTACCGCCATCCGTTGTTTGATAAACACAAGGTCGAACAGGCCCGTGAAGTTCAGGATCTGGAAGGCTGCTATTCCCAGAAAAATAAGCGGTAGAGACATTATTCTGAGCCATCGATATCATAATAGGCCGATCCAACTCCGCAATTCCGTCCATTGATTTTTCCCAATCCGATTTTCCCCAATCCATGCGATAAATATTTTTTAGATGATATTTCCTCTCAAAATAGGTTCCATTTCCGAAATAAGTGTCCCACTTGACAAAATCATGGTCTGTCGTAATTGTAAAAAAGCGAATAGTCCCTTTTTCTTCAGCTCCGCAAAAGGACACCATGGCTTCGTTATCAGGAATTCCTTTTATTTTCGACATTGAAAATGTTTTGCCATTGTCCTGGGAAACAAGGAGGCCATCATTGGTTCCCACAAAAAGAGCGGTCTCTGTGCAAAAGACGCCTCCCACATTCAATCCTCTTTCTTGATCGAAGAAAGCTTTAGAACCTCGTTTAAAATAGCGTGTTGCTTCAGCAAGACGCGAGGCTTCGATGGTTTTTGGAGGAGATTGATGGATGACTTTTAGAGTGTTTCCTCCGTCCATTGAAAAGAAAAGTTGATCTTTGGCAACCACAAAAACATGATCCGCATTTCGCAGATTCGAAAAAACACGCATGACTTTTAAGCTTTGATTTATTTTCTGATCCCAACCTGACAAAACATTCCACGTAAGCCCGCCATCGATGCTTTTTGATGGATACGCTAGTTCCATGCCATCTCTGTACGATGTTTGACGAACATAAAGAATCTTAGGATCATTCGTAAATTGCATCTTACAGAGAATATGTCCTTGAAGTTGAAGATAAGAGAGGAGTTTCCAGGAACGACCAAAATCTTTGGTGTGATAAAGCAATCGCATATCACATGCCACATATAATTCATCGGGATCATGAGGACTCATGCTAGGGGAAAACAAAGCCCCGCCCCCACCAACACCTTTGGATTCCCACACAAGAGGTGGTTTCGCTGACACTGGGTGAACAATCAAAATGACAAAGAGTAAGGACGAGAGAATTTTCAAAAAAAAGAGTCTTACTTTGTTAATCATAAACTATGGATTCATTGGTCGGTCATCCTGGATGAGTTGAAATAAAAAATAAAGAAATAAGGCAACTATTCCGGCTTTCAGATTAACCAAATTCTTTTTTGCTGCCAATATGATTTTACATCCAAGGAAAAAGGGCTAATCCTTTCGGATTAGCCCCTTTTAAAAAACCCCGGCAGCAACCTACTCTCGCTGAAGCTATACAACAACTACCATCGGTAATACTGCGTTTGACGGCCGTGTTCGGGATGGGAACGGGTCGGTCCACAGTTGCTAGCCACCGGGAAAAAATTAAGAATGAGGAATTAAGAATTTTCAGAGCTTGAATTCTGAATTCCCAATTCTCAATTAGTTGCGGAGCAACCACAACAAGCGCTAAGTTTCATAGATCAAACATGGCACTGTTAGGTTTACTCGCCTTACGGCGAGCTTTATCATCAAGCCTCACGGCATATTAGTACCAGTAAGCTGAATACATTGCTGTATTTACACATCTGGCCTATCAACCCTGTAATCTTCAGGGTGCCTTTAGCCATGTTCTCTCTTGCGAAAGAACATGGAGGGAGATCTTATCTTGGGATGGGCTTGGCGCTTAGATGCTTTCAGCGCTTATCCCTTCCCGACATAGCTACTCTGCTCTGCCCCTGACGGGACAACAGAAACACCAGCGGTCGGTCACTTCCGGTCCTCTCGTACTAGGAAGTGAACCCCTCAAATCTCCTGCGCCCACGGCGGATAAGGACCGAACTGTCTCACGACGTTCTGAACCCAGCTCGCGTACCGCTTTAACCGGCGAACAGCCGGACCCTTGGGACCTTCTCCAGCCCCAGGATGCGATGAGCCGACATCGAGGTGCCAAACCGGTTCGTCGATATGAACTCATGGAACCGATAAGCCTGTTATCCCCGGCGTACCTTTTGTTCGATGAGCGATGGCGATTCCACTTTCCACCACCGGATCACTTGGACCTACTTTCGTACCTGATCGACTTGTATGTCTCTCAGTTAAGCTCC
>CAYVFJ010000293.1:0-4275 GCA_964450905.1 uncultured Verrucomicrobiota bacterium | reverse complement strand
AGGCAATGATGATGGCTAGACCTACGGCTCCTTCCGCGGCGGCTATGGCAATGACAAAAAAGACAAAAACTTGGCCATCCAGTTTTCCGTTGTATCGTGAAAATGCCACAAGCGCTAGATTGGAAGCGTTGAGAATTAATTCTAGTGACATAAAAATAATCAAGGTATTGCGTCGGAGTAAAACGCCCATCACACCGAGGGTGAAAAGCATCGCGCTTACCACCAAGTAATCGGTCAGTGTTATCATGGTTGATTCTCCTTTTTGCTAAGCACAATCACTCCAATCATAGTTGCGAGCAAGAGTACGCTGGCAATTTCGAAGGGTAATAAATATTTTGAGAAGAGGAGTTTTCCCACCGCTTCTGTGGTTCCCTCAAGATTTAAAGGTACAGAAGATGCGCCAAGATCGCTTTCTCGAAAAATGTAAGCAAGTTCCAAAAGCAAAGTGATTCCCACCAGAAAACTTCCGCCAAATCCAAACCAATGTAATTTGTGTTTTTCTTCTTCAGGAACGTTAAGAAGCATAATCACAAAGAGGAAAAGAACCATGATGGCGCCTGCGTAAACCAGGATTTGAATTGCTGCAAGGAAAAAAGCGTGGAGCAAAACAAAAAGCCCTGCCATGAAGAAGAAAGAGAGCACAAGAAAAGTGGCAGAATGAATGGGGTTACGGCTTTCAATGGTTTTCCAGCCAAAGAATAACATGGCAACGCTCAAAGAATAAAAAAGAATTTTTTCCATAAATCAAAAGTTCATTTGTGATTCCATTTTAGAATTCCGTCATGAAGTACCCCGCCCAATTCAAGCAGTTTCTGTTTATCATGAACCAGGTCTTTACGGTGATAACCTGTAAAAGTGTAATCTTGACGTAAAAAGATTGCCTGTTCAGGGCAAACCTCTTCACAAAGACCGCAGTAGATGCAGCGGAGCATATCGATTTCAAATTTTTCCGCGTATTTTTCAATACGACCGTATTTCGCGTTTTCAGGCATTTCGCCAGGTTTGATAGTAATCGCGCGTGGAGGACAGACAAATTCGCAGAGCTGACAGCCCACACATTTTTCTCGTCCTTCTTGATCTTGAACAAGGGCGGGCGCTCCGCGGTAACCCGGAGGCACAGCCCATTTTTCTTCAGGATACTGCATCGTCACTTTTTTTATTCCAAAAATCGTTTTAAAAAAATGACGAAAAGTGATGAGAACTCCCCCAAGAATGGTGGGAAGATAAAATCTTTCCATCCAAGTTAGTTCAGGGCGTTTAACGATGTAAGACATGGGGTGAGTGAGGTGTGGAAAGAAGATAAAGGATGGAAATTAGGGATGAGGAATGGATGAGGATGTTTGATAGGCGATGACGAAGCCTGTGGCAAGGATGTTGGCTAGACCGAGTGGAATGAATATTTTCCAGCCGAGATCCATGAGTTGATCGTAACGAAAACGTGGAAGGGTCCAGCGAATCCAGATGAAAACAAGCATGAAACAAAACATTTTTGTTAGGAAAATGGCTATATGTAGGAGACCTATAGTGAGAGGATCCAAGTGAAAGGTTGAAATCAAAGGAATCTGCCAGCCGCCAAAGAACAGAGTAACCATCAGCGCGGAGGCAGTGATCATATTGGCGTATTCAGCCAGAAAAAAGAGAGCAAACTTCATCGAACCGTATTCTGTATGATAACCGCCCACCAGTTCCTGTTCGCTTTCTGGAAGGTCAAAAGGCAAACGATTGGTTTCGGCAAAAGAGGCCACAAGAAAAATTAAAAATCCCAGAGGTTGTTTAAGAATCAACCAAGTGTGACTTTGATATTCAATGACTTTGGTTAGATTGAGTGAACCCACGAGCATGAAGACGCCGATGACGCTCATTCCCATGGAAATTTCGTAAGAGATCATTTGGGCGGATGAACGGATGCCTCCTAAGAACGGAAATTTCGAATTGGACGCCCATCCCGCGAGAACAATTCCATAAATGCCAAGTGAAGCGATCGAGAAAATCCAAAGAACACCCACGTTGAGATTGGCAATCACCATGGGTTCATTTCCCAGTTTGCTGCCAAATGGAATGACGGCGATGGTGAGAAGCGCTGGGATTAAACTAATGGTTGGAGCGAGAAGATAATAAACTTTGTTCACATGAGCAGGAAGAACGTTTTCTTTGAAAAGAAATTTCAATCCGTCAGCAATGGGTTGAAGGAGGCCGAAGGGCCCTACTCGATTGGGTCCGACACGATCCTGGATAAAAGCAGCTATTCGCCTTTCAGCAAGAACGGTATAAGCCACCATGCCTAGGAGAGTCCCTATCACGACAAGAATTTTAATTAAAATGATGATCATGGTTTACCTTAAATTTTTATACTTAAATCAATTCCTTCACTTCCAATGTTGTTCCAGGTTAGGCCATTTAAAATGGAAGTTTGGCTGCACATTTCTTTGAAAAGCCCTTCGAAGGTTGTGAATGTTTGTGGGTGCGAATCCGAAAGAAGATCTTTAAAAATTTCCCAATCTGCTTTTGCAAGGCCTTGAGGCGGAAAAGCCTGCTGAAAACGTTGGAACCATTTCTTGCCATTAATAAAAGTGCCTCTTTTTTCAACATGACCTGTGCCAGGTAGAATGAAGTGAGCTAATTCGGTTGTTTGATTTGGAAGGATATCTATGGCAATCAGAGAATCCAATTTCTGGAGAGTCGAAATGGGTATGCCAGCTTTCACAGCGCATTCATCCACAACCAGTAAAACTCTGATATTTCCACGTTCAATTCCATCGCGAATATGGGGGATATCGGCACCCGGAATATTTCCCGTGATTCCCATCAGTTGAGCCCCATAAGTATTTGGATTTTTATCAGCGCTGACCAAAATCTGATCGGCTTTTCCGTAACGCGGGACAATATCTGTAAATTTTGCCTTATAAAGGGTGGCGATTTTCTTTAAAAGATAAAGTTCTTCGGTGGAACAACGGCCGGAAGCAAGGATGGCAAATTTCTGACGAGCCGCATCCAATATTTCCTGACATTCTTCGGAAGCTGTTTTCCAATCAATTTGGGTGTGAGCCAGATGTTTTTCGTTCTGAATTCTTCTGAGCGGAGCCGTTAGGCGACGTTTATCATTGATCCACTGATAATTCAGTCGGCCTGAGTCACACATCCAGTCGGAGTTGACCGCGTCATTTCTTCTGGGTGTATAACGGTAGACGATTCCTTCACGGGAACCAACGAGGATATTGCAGCCTGTGGAGCAGGAAGTGCAGATACTTTCCGTTTCTTTAAGAAACCAAACTCGCATCTTAAAACGAAAGTCTGTGGAGGTAAGGGCGCCGACAGGACAAATATCAACGGTATTTAGGGAATAATTATTTTCAAGTTGTTTATCTGGAAAACAACCGAGGGTGGTATGACTGCCGCGATCAAAAAAACCTAGGACCTCATCTTTCGCGATTTCATTGCAAAACCGGATGCAGCGTGAACACATGATACAACGTTCGTCATCCAACATCACACGTGGCCCGAGTTCAACTTTTTTGGGTTTATGAACTTTTTCTTCGAGATAACGTGATTCGCCGCTGCCATATTCCACGGAATATTCTTGGAGATGACATTCACCTGCTTGATCGCAGATCGGACAATCTAAAGGATGATTAATAAGAAGAAATTCCATCACACCTTTTCGACAGTCTTCGACCATTTTAGAATTGGTTTTAATCGTCATGCCTTCGGTTACGGTTGTTGCGCAACCGATCTGAGGACGTGGAATCCAGGCAATTTCAGGAGAACCATCTGGTTTAAGAATGGGCTTTTCATCGGCACCCACTTTGGGAGTTCCCATCTCGATTAAACACATCCGGCAATTACCTGAAACCGAAAGTTTTTCGTGATAACAATAATGAGGAATATGAATGCCAAGCTTTTGAGCGGCTAAAATGAGGTTGGTTCCCTTGGGAACAGAGATGGATCTGTCATCAATCGTGAGATTGACTAAAGGAACGGTCTTGGGCGATTCAGTGGTTTTAAGCTCAGTCATGCGACTTAAATTTTGAGTTTATGAATCTTTACCGATCCTTGAGAAGGTTTCAAAGTCTATTTGTGAAAAATTTCACAAAGTAGTCGTCCAATTAAAAAGGGGGTGTCTTCAGGATTGCTTTGGTGGTTTAATATGTCTCAATGGGGGTGATGCAAAGAAGTGGCTTTTATCCTAAGTCAGTCAACAGTTCATGGGACCGATCGATTGCGGTTGTCTTATTTTCATTTTGCGCGGTTATGACCTGGTTTCTCGTGCGAAGCGAA
>CAYVFJ010000292.1:0-2864 GCA_964450905.1 uncultured Verrucomicrobiota bacterium | reverse complement strand
GTGTGCCTGTGAGAACCATTCTCCATGGGGCATTTAGTTCTTTGACAGCGCGAGTTTGACGGGCACCATCATTTTTGATTGCCTGCGCTTCATCTAGGATGATCATTCGCCATTGAATATTTTTGAGCCAGGATAAACGTGACACCATACTATAGGTGGTAATCACAAGGTCTGCTTCTGGCAGTTTTTTATCCGAACTTTCCTCTAAACGAGAAAGTTGGTCGGTGGTCGCTTCTGCTGGATGAGCAAAAAGAATGCGTAACTTGGGAGCGAAACGTGTTGCCTCCGCCCGCCAATTTGCCATTAACGAAGCAGGAACAACCAGCAAGACGGGCGCGCGATTTTTATCATTCTTTTCCTTTGGGAATAGGTTGCCAAGACGCACCATGAATGCCAGTACCTGCACGGTTTTGCCTAATCCCATGTCATCAGCAAGGCACGCGCCCAGACCAAGCGAATTCATAAACCAAAGCCAGTTTGCCCCAATCTGTTGGTAGGGCCGCAAAACAGCATGAAATCCTTCTTCACGATCCCAAGCATAATCCATTTGCGAAGGCTCACGAAGTTTAGCAAGAATTTTTTCTAGAAAATCGCCTGCCACAACCTCTGACCATGGACGATATTGTCGAGATTCTAAGGATGCCTTTTCATTCAGAGCCATGCCCGCGCCAGAAAGAAGACGCATCCCTTCAAAATAAGAGATTCCATTCTGACCAGCCATTTTTTCGACTTTCTTCCAATGTTCCAACGCTTCCTTCAACTGTTCATGATCCACTTCCACCCATTTGCCTTTCAGAGGAACAAGATGATCGCTTGAAGCAAGCAACCGTTCCCATTCTTCTGAAGTCAACGGCTCGCCATCAATCGTCATACCCACAGAAAAATCCAGCATTGCGTCAGCTCCCATCCCGGTGGCATTCGCATTTCCCACGCGAACTTGCACTTTAGGCCGTGGCGGTTTTTGCGCGCTCCACCAATCCGGGATGCGAACAACCAGACCACTTTCTTCAAGCTTGGGAACCTCCCGCAAAAAGAGATAGGCCTGACTTGCTGTCCATGCCAGAGGACGAAAAACATCACCCGAATCCACAAGCTCACGCGCAAGTGAGCTATGGTCCGCCGCTTTTTGCACAGGCGTAAGGAGTTTCAGCAAAGTAGATTTGTCGGAAGCGTTGGAGTATTCTTTAAGCGCGTTTCCAAGCGGCAAATGTTGAGCTTTAGCTTGAGCAGACAAACGATGAGTATAAGTCGCTAGAAAAGCGAAGGGATGACTTTCCTCGCGTTTATTTTCTGCCAAATGAAATGTCACACGCCCTAACAACGACCAGGCTGGATTTTGAGCATGAAGCCAGGCAGCCGATCCTCCCTTGAAATCAACCATTTTTTGACGAGCCAAAACATCCATTTCATTCCAAAGAACGATAAGAACGGATCCATTCAAATATTCCAAACCACGCATCGGTGGCGCATGCGATACCTGCTCCGTAAGTTCAACTTCAGGTGGAGGTGATAATGATAGAGGCAAAGCTGCGTCTAAACCTGGTGTATGACATAAACGAGTAAAATAACTTTGGCTAAAATGATGCCACCACGATAACGACGGCGATAAAACGTGCGTGCTAGGGATACAGCCTAATGTCAAAAGTCCTTCCGCAGAAGATATCTCAAAGGCCTTGCGTAAAAGTTCCATTTCAGTTGACCCAACCCACTCCCCACCTTCTTCTGGTCGACTCAAAAAAAGCCGCCCATGAGGTGTCAGAATAAGTTCAGCTCTTAGAAAATCCATGAACTCTAAATAGAACAGTCCAAGTTAAAAAACCAACGTTTTATAGACATGATTACCTACCTGCGACGTAAAATAGATCAGCGCATTTCCTGTTCACATAAAGTAGATACTGTGGAATCATGCACAACAAATGGCATTAAATGTCGTAACGTTTATGAACCGGTGAAACTCAGTCTCATGAACCGACATGGAATTTTTGCCAAGTAATACGAGAAAAAAACACTGATTTTCAGCAAATAACGTGAATCTACACAGTGTTTATTATTACTTACCTGCTCCACCTGCCCCTCCTGCTCCTCCTGCTCCTCCTGCTCCTCCACATCCTTCTTGAGGCAATTCTGGGACTTTACTGTCCGATGGAACTAACGCGCCAAATGAGAGCACAACGAAAACAGCAACTATTACTCCCGTGACAACTCTTTTAGCAAATTGTTTTGCGGCTTGTTTTGCGGCTCGTTGTATAGAGTTTTTTTCTAGTTGTTTTATAATTTTATTCGTAAAGTCTCCTCTTGTATTTTCTTTCATAGGATTATTTTTAATAAATTCATCTGCCTGTTTATTTACCCATCTTTCATAAGCTTCTTTTTTAGCAATTTGCTCAGGACTAACTGGTATCGCTCTTGGTCCTTGCCCAGGCATAAAAGGTGGACCAAACCAAGGCGTCTTAAACGGTAGACCATCATTGTCATCAGGATCTAATCCTAGCGAATCCACCAGATTCACCGGATTATTTTCAACATACGCATACTCATTTAATCCACCAGCCATTCCAATCGGATCACGATTTAACCATCGCCCCATCTCCGGATCATAAGCTCTAAAGGTCGCTAAACATAATCCTGTTGGCTTATGTGTATATAATCCCGTGTAACCATAATCACTGATATCCGTTCCGGATACTAACGTTCGTCTGCCGTACGGATCGTAATCATATCTCGTCATCACAATCCCTTGATCATCCAATACTTCCCGTATCGATCCTAAATGGTCTTTCACATAATAATAATTCGCAATGAGAAATCCGGAATTAGAAATTTCCTGATATCCATCCGCGTAATATCTCTTCAATACCTCATTC
>CAYVFJ010000291.1:0-12014 GCA_964450905.1 uncultured Verrucomicrobiota bacterium | reverse complement strand
TGCAACACAGCAGCTCCAGATCCATCGCCAAAGAGAACGCAGGTGTTTCGATCCTTCCAATCTACAATCGACGATAGTTTTTCAGCAGCGACCACTAAAACCGTGTTGAATGTGCCTGAAGAAACAAACTGACGTCCCACTTCCAACGCATAAACAAATCCTGAACAAGCTGCCTCGATATCAAAACAGACAGCCTTGGTAGCTCCAATTTTTTCTTGAATCAGGCATGCCGTTGATGGAAATGGCATGTCAGGGGTAATCGTCGCACAAATGATCAAATCCACTTTGGTCGCTGGAATTTTTGCGTCTATCAAAGCATGTCGAGCTGCTTCCGCGCCCATATCCGAGGTGCATTCATCTGGCTCAGCAATGCGACGTTCACGGATTCCAGTGCGCGAAGTAATCCATTCATCATTTGTATCCACCACCTTTTCTAGGTCGGCATTGGTCAAAACTTTATGAGGAAGATAGGAACCAGTTCCAACAATAGAAACGGTGCGCAAGAGAGTAGCTTGAGGGATGCTAACCTTTCGTTTGAGCGCGTTCATGGTTCGTTTTGATTTCTTTAATAATATGATCTGTTAACTGATTGGCGATCGATTCGCGAGCCACACGAATGGCATTACAGATTGCTTTGGGTGAACTGGCTCCATGACTAATGATGCAAATTCCATTGATTCCAAGAAGCGGCGCTCCACCATATTCTGCAGAATCCGTTTTACGACGAATGGTGCGGAATGCATTTTGCGCAAGCATCCCGCCTGCTTTACGCAATGGATTACGCATCAATTCTGTCTTCAACCAACGAAAAAGGGCTGTCGCAAGGCTTTCGGCTGTCTTCAGAACCACATTCCCCACAAAACCATCACAAACAATCACTTCCACTTTGCCTTCGAAAACATCGTGTCCCTCCACGTTGCCCACAAAATTTAGATTTGAATGTTCAAGCAATTTAAAAGTTTCTTTCGTCAAATCATTCCCTTTCACATCTTCTTCGCCAATGCTCATTAAACCGACTCGCGGATTTTTATATCCAAGCACATGCTTAGAATACAAACTTCCCATGATCCCGTACTGCAAAAGATGAATGGGTTTAGCCTCAATATTGGCGCCTGCATCAATGAGAACAAAAAGATTATGTTCTGTGGGCATCACCGTGGCGATCCCTGGCCGTTCAACTCCTTCCAACATTCGTAATTTAATGGTAGTGGTAGCCACGGCAGCTCCTGTATGTCCTGCGGATACCACCGCGTGAGCGCGTCCTTCCTTCACCAAATCCACCGCGCGATTGATGGAAGAATCTTTTTTACGACGCACTCCGTCCACTGCCGAATCTGACATCGTCACAATTTGGGAGGCATGAACAAAGGTAATCCGTGGATCTAACGGCCCATGACGCGTACATTCCGCGTGAACCGTTGCTTCATCTCCCACAAGAAATAGCTCTTGGATATCTTCGTAATCACGAAGCGCAAGAACGGCACCTTCCACGATGGCAGCAGGAGCAAAATCTCCTCCCATAGCGTCTACTGCGATTTTCATGTTGTAAAAACTACTTTAATTCGACACTCACAATCTGTCGTCCCTTATAATAACCACAGGAAGGGCAGACATGATGAGGTTTGCAAGCAGCCCCACAATTGGCGCATTGATTTAATTGCGGCGCATGATATCGGTTGATCGAACGCCGCGTACGATACCGAGCTTTTGAAACTTTTCTTTTGGGAACAGCCATAAAATCTTCTCCTCTAATGTTTAATCAATCATTCCTATCATTTTTTAATTTTTAATTGATCTAATTTTTTCCAAATCCGATCGTCACCCCCCAACTCAGCGGGCAGCTCTGCCTTCAACAGTTCAGTTTTTGGCAAAACGGGATGTGATGGAAGGAGAAGGAGAATATCTTCACGCACTTCCGGTGTCAAGTCTACCTCGTCCCCCCGGACCTCTTCCCGATGACACTGAAAATCTTCCACTACAATCGGCAAATCAAACCATTCCAAACTACGAACACACTGAGCGCGAACCATCACAGAAAGCCGCCCTCGAAACAACAGACCTCGTTTCCCAACCCACATGACATTTAACTGATATCGAATAGGCGATTCAAAGCGAAATAATTTTTCTGATAGATTAAGAACCGAAGGAGGTTCTTCGCCTTCAATATCAAGTCCTTCCTCGGGAATTTGATGGATTTTAATTTTCATGGTGATGATCGAGTTTTGATCTTTGTCCGCTTCGAAAACTTTTGTTGCAAAGCGGTTGCAACCTGGGGAGGCACAAACGAACTAATATCCCCGCCCAACGCGGTAATTTGTTTAATGATCCGCGAGCTTAGGTAGCTATACGAATCTTTGGGCATCATAAAAATAGTCTCCACTTTCGGAGCCAACGTCCGATTCATCAGAGCCATTTGAAATTCAAATTCAAAGTCTGACACAGCTCTTAATCCTCGCACAATCACTCGGGCGCCTTTACTTTGAACATAATCCACAAGCAGCTTTTTAAAATCATCCACCTCCACATTCCCAAGAGAAAACGTTGCCTGACGCGCCATCTTCACCCGTTCTTGAACCGTAAAAAGGGGGTCTTTATCCGATTGATGAGCGATGGCAACAATCACACGATCAAAAAGAGCAGCCGCTCTTTGGATCACATCTAAATGACCATTGGTCAACGGATCGAAACTCCCTGGATAAATAGCTATTTTTGACATCCAGGCAGCATCCCAAATGATAATCTCATTCACAAGCAAGATTTCTACTTGCCTATTCACAAACAAACAAAATGTTTTGATGCTTGCATCTGTCTTCTAGAATGGGCATAAGCAACATGTGCTTCGTTACCTTTTGATTTCAACTTTGGCGATAGGCTTTGCCTTTGTTTCTTCTGCTGAAGAAAGTGTTTATGGATATGAAATCGTGAAGGTCAATCATGAACTCCTAGATAAAGATGGAAATACCCACCAAGAAATTGGAGATCTCAAGTCCAAAGCAAAGTATCAAAATCAACTCGAAGGATCGGAAAATGTCAGCGGACTTCGTTTCCTGATTCATTGGGCGACCCCTCATGCTGATATCCAAAATTTTATTGTTAAATTAGAAACACGCGGTTTGGACGCAGGAAGCAGCCGAGAAAGTGTTCAAACCTGGGTCAAAGCTTATCCAAAAACAGAAAACGCGAGTGGATGGGCTATCCTAGATATCAAAGATGACCAAGTAAAACGGTTGGGTAAACTCATGGCATGGAAGGTTACCCTGCTTGAAAATAGTAAATCCATGGCTACCAGAAAGTCCTTTTTGTGGGACGATTCTCTCGTAACATCCATCACTCACCCTAAATAAAAAACATAAGGAATAAATATGGCTTACAGCGTGACCAGCAAAAAATCTAATAAAACATATTATCTTCATTGCCGTGAGACCGTGCTCAACGGAGGAAAGGTTCGGAGACTTTTCTTTTTCTCAGGTGAAATTAAGGAAGGAGCGCTCGACGCGCTTCCCGAAGGATATGAGGTCTTCGAAAATGAACGCTCAGGTCTTCCGATGCTTCGGGGGAAAAAATAAACCCGAATTTTCCAAACTGTATTGAAGTCAGGGATGAGGTAACTCTAAGAGGGTGATCTCCATAATATCCACGTTTTTAGCGCAAATTTGTTTCAGCGATTCATGGGAAGGCGCTTGATCCAAATTGATCCTGGCCACGGCTGCTTCAGCCCCTTCAAACACAATATTCTCCATCTCCTGAACATTGATTGCCAACCCACGAATCGCATCTAAAACAGCCGCCAACACACCTGGACGATCACGATGGCGTACTGTCAGCATATGACTGGCAGGAGTATGCCGCGCCAAATTCACGACATTAGGAACTTTACCGGTGGTTTTAAAAACCTGGATGATACGAACTGTTTCAGCAGCAATCGCTTCTTGTGCCTGATCTGTTGAAGCGCCAATATGATGGGTTCCATAAAGATTGATTTCCTGACCAATGGGATCTTCAAATTTTCCTGTCCCAGTGGCTGGCTCAGAAGCAAAGACATCCAATCCAGCCTTTATCCCACGCTCTCGAATGGCACGAATCAAAGCCGCTTGATCCACCACTTCTCCACGTGAAGTGTTGATGAAATAAGCTCCGGGACGTAGCGCGTCGAAAAAGTCGGCATTTAAAAATCCCTTCGTCTCTTTGCTCATTGCCACATGAACGCTTACGATATCCGCCACCTGAGCAACAGCCGTCGGATTCTCTCGATATTCAATTCCCATCATCGCCGCTCGCTCAGGCGTTAAACTCCGACTCCAAGCAATGACTTTCATGCCAAATGCTTGAGCGCGAGGCACCATTTCCTGTCCGATATGTCCCAACCCAATCAATCCCAAAGTGCGCCCATAAATTCCACGAGCCTTAGAAAACTCCTTTTTGTTCCATTCGCCATGACGCAAACGAATCACATTATCCGCAATTCGGCGATCCAATGAAAGAATCAACGCAAAAGCAAGTTCAGCGACAGCAATCGAATTTTTTCCAGGACAATTCGAAACATAAATTCCTCGTTTAGAAGCAGCAGCCACATCAATGGTATTGTAACCCGCGCCTGCCCGGACTACCAATTTGATCCCTCCAGCGTCTAACATGGTCGCCGTCACTTTGGTTGAGCGCACCACAAGAACTTCCGGTTGATTTTTCCTGATCGCTGAAACAAGAGCGTGTTCATCTTTTAAATCCGGTTGATACAACGCTTCGCAACCAATCGATTTTAAACCTTCTATTCCGGACGATTCAAATGGGTCACCCACGAGTACTTTCATTTTGAAAAACCTTTTTAACTTATATTTTTACAATCATTCCAAATATTTCTTTTGAGCCACAAGCAACTCTCGAATGCCCTTTTTCGCAAGCTTCAACATCGCGTTCATATCCTTTTGAGAAAAAGTGGATTCCTCTCCGGATCCTTGAAGCTCAATAAATCTTCCGCTGCCAGTCATCACCACATTCATATCCACAGCGGCATCCTTATCTTCAAGATAATTCAAATCAAGGAGAGGTCTGCCTTCCACCATACCAACGCTCACTGCGGCAACAGAATCTCGAATTGGATTTTCTTTTAACGACCCTTTCTCAAAAAGTTTTTGAATCGCGAGTTCTATAGCCACATAAGCGCCAGTGATGGAAGCGGTACGAGTTCCTCCATCTGCTTGAAGAACATCGCAATCGATCCACAAAGTTCGAGAACCTAATTTTTCTAAATCCACAATTGCACGAAGAGATCGGCCAATCAATCGTTGGATTTCCTGGGAACGACCATCCAACCTTCCTTTCGAAATATCGCGCTGCTTTCGTTCCTCAGTAGAGTAAGGCAACATGGAGTATTCCGCGGTAAGCCAACCACCGCTCACTTTCTGTTCCCTCATCCATCGCGGCACAGATTCTTCCACGGTGACTGCGCAAATCACACGAGTATGACCTGTTTCTAGAAGCACCGAGCCAGTGGCGCTGGGAGCAAAATGTTTGTGAATTCGGAAAGATCGGAGTTGATCGAATGGTCGTCCATCATGTCGCTGGTTTGTTTTCATAAGTCCCACAGACTGAACATAAAATTTTTAAGACTCAAGCTTCTAAATTTTGGCTCCTGAAATCTGTTTCGACCGATAAATACGAATAACCGCTCGAACCACTTCTTGGAGAGTCCGTCCTTTGGTTTCCACGCAATGGGCGATGGCATCATACAAGGGTTGTCGCTCCTTAAGAAGAGCCGCAATCCGTTGAGACGGATGATCCCCCTTTAAAAGCGGCCGATGCGAATGTCCCTTTGTTCTTGTCAAAACAGTTTCCTCATCCACATGCAAATAAACCAAGATTCCTGACTGTCCTAAAACCTCCATATTTGAGGGTCGTAAAACCACTCCTCCTCCAGTAGCAATCACTAAATCCTGTGAAGAAGACAACTCCTGAATCATCTTTGATTCGAGATCGCGAAAAGCGCTTTCTCCATAACGCGCAAAAATTTCTGAGATGGAAATTCCTTCCTGTTCTTCAATCCGAAAGTCTACGTCCACAAAATTCATATTCATTTCGGTGGCAACCAATTGTCCTACCGTGCTCTTTCCGCTTCCCATAAAACCGATTAAAACTAGATTCTTCATAAAGAGATTGTGCGCCTTTTTTACAAAAAAATCCAGATTTTCAGTTTCCATTCTTTCATTTGACTGTTATGTTGTGGAAGAGCACGTATTGTATGTCATTCATAAGAGTCATGGTTGGGGTAGGGATATTTTCTCTGGTTTGTTTGATGAACAAGCCTCTTTTACTAGCGGCATCTCGTAACATCCTGGTTGAAGAACTTGAAAATGCGAAAAAACTTGCCACAGAAATTAAAAGCGCAAAAAAGCTTACCACAGAAGTTAACAATCCCCTCAAACGCGGACAGAAGGACTCCTCTTCAGCGAACCAATTTCTCGAAGATATTCTCGAAGATACAGAGAAACGAATCAAATCCTTGGAATTCCGAAAATTCATTTTGAATCAGACAGCTTCCACTCGTACTTTTACGGTCTACGCTGCGACTCAAGAATCTGCTGAAAAGCATCTTGAATTTGCCGAACAAGCGCTCCGGGATTATCTCGTCTCTTTTCCGACCTTTTCTTTCAGTCCTTCGACTCCTGTTCAAATTCTCCTTTATCCCAATTATATGAAATATCTTCAGTACGATGGTTTAGACGCTCAAATTTTAGGTCATGCCATATCCAATCGTCAAAAAAGCGTCTACCTAGTAAAACGCAACAACGCGTATATTCTAGAACAAACCGTTGTTTCGAGTAATAAATATCATCGTTTGGCTACTTACGAACAGGAAAATCCTTATGTCTTTATCCACGAAGTATGCCACTTATTTACGTTCGAGATGGTGAATCCATCAGGTTATGATTTGAACGAATTAAAACCCAATCTTTTTCTCAACGAAGGACTCTCCGAGTTTTTCGCAACTCGCCATAATCCTGATGGATTTAAGAAAAGGATCTATTTGCTTTTTGAAAACAGAGATGCGCGAGGGTATGTCACCCCTTCTCTACCGCTTCCGAATATCACAGATTTTCTTAAAACAAATTCCTATCCTAAAAATGAAAGTATCGCCACTTTTTATTCTGAGGCGACTTTGTTCGCGCGCTGGCTGATGGAACTCCCTTCCGCGCCAGGACTCACCTCGGGACCTCAACTGGTGAAACTATTTTTAAATTCCGCACCGGACCAAATGGAAGGAATCCTTCGAACGTACCAACGTAACAACAACTTCCCTGAAGAAGGTTTTTCTGCCTACCTCACTTACCGAAAAAAACTCTTCCAGCAACTGAACGAACCCACTCCTACATCTCCTGACAAAATTCCTGTGATTCGAAAATAAAGTTCTCCCACAGACCCGGACAACAGACACAAAAAAACCCGCATCGATTAAGATGCGGGTTTTTTGTTATTTATTGTTTAGATTTTTAGAATCCAAATACAACTTGCATATACCATGCGCCCAACATAGGCTGAGCCTTTGTTGATTTACTGCTGTTTTCATATTCCGCATAATCAAATGCATATCCCGTCCTTAACCCTAACTCTTGGGAAAAATCGTATCCAACATAAGCATCGCCATCAATGAGATACCAATTTTCCATTCCACTGCCACCGACTTTTCCGCCGAGATACCAATCACGCGTCACATAGGCTCGCGCCTCGACGCCGCCTAAATAGGTAATTTCTGCTGCGGTAACGCTTCCACTTGGAGTTTTAGGATTTATATTCGTAGCTGTATTTGTATGAACTCCTGCAGTTCCCAAAGCAGCTGCAGATACAAAGCCAAAGTATGGAGTTAATCGCCATGTGTTGTTCTTGATCACGTCATAACCTAGAGTTCCTTCGTACGTGAAGATATGGAGATCCGCAAAAACGGTGCTTCCAGATCCTAAAGTAGGATCAGAACCAACATTTTCAGGAACGCTTACACCGATGTGTTTACTGGTTGTTCCAGTCTGATCAATCCTATCGTAGGTTAATTCTGAACCTAGATGCCAACGATTCCATGGTTGATAATCAGTGCTAGCCTGCAGTCCCCAACTTGCATCGCTTAAGCCTAAATTATCCACGTCAAAATTAGTGCCGGTTTTTCCAACACGCAGATCGCTTGTCAACCAAGAGACTCTTGGCCCAAGACGAAACTCAACTTTACGATCCACCGGACCACCAGCCGCTACTTTCTTAGCCGGTGCTGCAGGCGCTGGCGCCTTAGTTTTAACTTTCATTGAATCATCTGCTGCAAGAGATGTCACTGCCATGATGGCGACAGCCCCCATTATTAGAACATGCTTTTTCATAATTTCTCCTTTATTTAAGTTTCTCCTTTAACAATTAGACAAACCGTACTTTGCACAGTCTATCCAATTCCAATTCGTTGTCAATAACAACGTTATGTGTCCTAGATGCCATGAAACTCGTAAATCGTCAAGCTGAAAGTTAAAAAATCTGAAAATAAAAAATCCGCACGACTATTCAGGCATGTAGGAGAGATCGCTCCTACACAAGATGGATGCCTGAATAGTTAAAAATTCGCATGACTTGTTGATAGAGAATGAGTAGTCTTATCTTTTTTAATGAACATAGAAGCTCACGCAAAGATTCTTGTGCTCGATGATGTCTCGACGCGGGGAGTTGAAATTTTAAGATCAGAACCTCATTTTCAAGTCGTCGTTGGCCCCTCCATGAATGCATCGCAGCTCTTGTCGGAAATCGGAAAATATCATGCCGTGATTGTGCGAAGCCAAACAAAAATAGATGGCGCGGCGATTGAAGCCGGCCGTCTCTTGCGTGTCATTGGACGCGCGGGCGTTGGGGTTGATAATGTGGATGTGGACGCTGCCACCCAACGGGGAATGGTGGTCATGAATACCCCCAGCGGCAACACCATTTCCACGGCGGAACATACTTTTTCGATGATGATGGCTTTAGCCCGTAATATTCCGCAGGCACACCTTTCCATTAGAGAAGGAAAATGGGATCGAAAAAGCTTTTTGGGAACGGAACTTTATAATAAAACTTTAGGGATCATTGGTTTGGGTCGCATTGGAAGTGAAGTGGCACGTCGTGCCATCGCCTTTGGAATGCGCGTCCTGGCGCACGATCCGTTCCTTTCCCTTTCTCGAGCAAAAAGTCTTCAGGTGGAACTAGTCGATTTTAACGAACTCATTCAACGATCCGATTTTATCACCGTTCATATGCCTCTTTCCGAGGAAACCAAAGGAATGATAGGGCACGATGCTTTTGCTCAAATGAAAATGGGCGCGCGTGTTTTAAATTGTGCTCGCGGCGGAATGATTGATGAAACAGCTTTGGCCGAAGCGCTTGCTTCAGGAAAAGTGTCTGGCGCCGCTTTGGATGTTTATGAACAGGAACCGCTCCCATTAAACAGTCCTTTAAGAAAATTTCCACAGGTGATCATGACTCCTCACCTGGGGGCTTCGACGGCTGAAGCACAGGAAAGTGTCGGAATCGAAATCGCAGAATCGGTTCGTAAATTTCTTTTGGACGGAGAGATCCAAAACGCGGTGAACTTTCCCAATATCGATGCCAAAACTTTGGCAACGCTCAAGCCTTATTTGTCGCTCGGAGAAAAACTCGGACGCGCTCTTTCCCAATTAGCGCCTCAACATATCGAAAATTTAACCGTCAGTTATAGCGGTTCTGTAGGTGAATTGAATACCCAACCTATCACACGCCTCATTTTAAAAGGATTTTTAGAACGCATTTCTGGACGAGAAGTCAATCCCGTGAACGCGATCACTCTCGCTTCCAAGTTAGGTTTTAAAGTCGAAGAAATCCGAACCGCTTCTCTGACGGATTACACGGAGTTAGTTCAGTTGACGGCAAGTTCCGAAAAAGAAGCGTCTTCGATCGCAGGCGCTTTTTTTGGAACCATGAACAACCCGCGCATTGTGCGAATCAATGAATATTTAGTAGAAGCCGTTCCTGAAGGCGTCATCCTTTTGATGGCCAATCAGGATCGCCCAGGGATTGTCGGTTGGATTGGAAACATTCTTGGTAAACATCAGATTAATATTGCCGGCATGTCTCTTTCACGGGAAAAAGCTGGAGGAAAGGCCTTAACAGTGATTAATCTAGACAGTATTCCGGATGAAAAAGTTCTTTCTGAAATCACCTGTGATCCAGATATTTTTTGGGTAAAGATCATTAAACTTTAGCTCATGAAAATTTGTGATATCACTCAGTTTTATTCGCCGGTCAGTGGCGGGGTTAAACGTTATCTAACCGAGAAACGCGATTATATTTCTCAATACACAGAACACGAACATGTGCTCATCGTCCCTGGCCCTCGTCATGGGGTGGAAAGAAACGGCCGGCTCACTCTTCATTATGTGGCCTCGCCGCGAGTTTCTTTTTCGTCGCATTACCGAATTGTTTTGAACCGACAACGAGTAAAGAAAATTATTTGTGAAGAAAACCCCGATATCATTGAAGCAGGCGAACCTTATCAGCTCGCGTGGACATGTTTGCGCGCGGGAAATGAGTTGCGAAAACCCGTTGTAGGATTTTATCACTCGCATTTTCCTGAAAGTTATTTACGCACCATCGCGCGTTTTGGAGGAAGACCGCTGATTTCTACAGTCGAAAAACTTTCCTACGCTTATATCCGAAAGCTCTACGGACAATTCGCGTTTACCCTGGTTGCGTCCGCCAAACTTCAAAAGATTTTAATCGACTTCGGAGTTTCTAACACACGAATCGTTCCCTTGGGAGTGGAAACCAACGTCTTTGAACCCTCCCATCGAAACATGGAGTGGCGACGTCAACTGGGGATCAAAGATCGTCAGATCCTCCTTTTGTTTGTGGGCCGGTTGGCGCGTGAAAAGCAAATCCATTGGCTTTTGGAAACATTCTCGATCGTTCAACAGTATGCGGGCGACCGTTTTGCCATGCTCATTGTGGGTGAGGGAAGCGAACGATTTCGTATCGAAGAAGCTCAAAAAAAAATGGCTCATCTTTATTGGTTGCCCTACGAAGGTGACGCATCCAAGCTAGCCGGTTTTTACGCTTCAGCAGATATCCTGGTTCATGCGGGATTGTGTGAGACATTCGGCCTGGTGGTTTTAGAAGCGCAGGCTTGTGGAACGCCTGCTTTAGCTTTTCGCGGAAGCGGAATGGATGATTTAATTTTTGGCGGACCAGATTTTCTGGCGGACGAAAAAAATCCGCAATCTCTTGCTAAAGCGATTCTGCGGTCTTATCAAAATGATCTCCATGAAATCGGCCTTAAAACTCGTGAAGCAGTCATCCAACGATATCCGTGGAAAACCGTGTTCCGAGGGCTCTTTGATCTTTATGAAGAATTAGGAAAACGATGAAATGGATCAATCAATTAGAACGAACATGGGGAAAATATGCTATTCCAAACCTGATCCGTTGGATTGTCGTTTTAAATATTGTTGGTTATGTGGCGATCCGCGCTGTTCCAGATGTTGAGTTCGTCATGATGTTGGATGGGAGGAGGGTGATACAAGGACAGATCTGGCGTTTGATGACTTATCTTTTTATTCCCCCCAATCGGGATCCGATCTGGATTTTTTTTGCTCTCTACCTTACCTACCTCATTGGAGAAGGACTTGAGGAAGCATGGGGTTCTTTCCGTCTGAACCTTTATTATTTGATTGGAATGATAGGAACCACTTTCATCGCTTTTTTCTTATCACCTGGCGCCGTGAGTAACACCTACCTCAACCTATCCCTTTTTTTAGCGTTCGCGACGATTTATCCGGATTATATGATCAGTCTTTTCTTGATCATCCCGATAAAAGTCAAATGGTTGGGATGGATTTGGGCATGCATCCTTGGCTTTCAATTTCTGATGGGCAATTTTGCCACAAAATTAGTGGTTCTCGTTTCTGTGGGAAATTATCTTTTTTTCTTTTGGGATTCGATGAAAGAGCAGATTCGACTCTACCGACAGACAAAACATTCGC
>CAYVFJ010000290.1:0-3983 GCA_964450905.1 uncultured Verrucomicrobiota bacterium | reverse complement strand
CAGACATGGATGCTGTCATCCTAAAACGTCGTGTCGATTACACTTTGGCAGATCATCCAGCATTACAATTGGAATATGAAGAATTTATCCAAACACTTACGGAGGAAGGAAAGAAGTTTGGCGACTTTGATATCTCTTTCTCTCCACCGGACGAAGATATCACCTTTTTAGATTGTGAAGTAATGAGCGTGGACGGAAAGATATTTCGGCTTGATCCGGAAGAAATTCGTGAGGCTAAGAACGAGCTTCCTGTCGAATACCAATTTTCGCGTAGAAAAATTTTTTCTCTGCCTGAGATCACACCTGGGGCTATCCTGCGTGTGCATTACCGAACCGAGTGGAAAAAATATCCTTTGCCCCATATTTCGATGGCGATTCCTCTGACATCCGAAATACCCATTCTGGATTCTGTTTTGAATGTAAAAGTGCCAACAAAGTCGGCCTTTCATTTTTTCAATGAACTTCCTCAGAGTCGCGACCCAAGCGTCAAGCAATGGACTTACGGCACGAGCTACACGTGGCAGTTTCAGAATATATCGCCCCAGATTTTCGAAGTCTTGTCCGCATTTCATCGTCCAACATCGCTTCTCGTGTCAACGTTTCCGGATTGGACATCGTTTGGAGATTGGTACGCACGTATCACCCGTCTGGCAAGTGAGATAACGCCCGAGATCGCATCAACTGCCCAACAGTTGACCCGTGATGCAAAAACAGATATCGAGAAGGTACATATGATTTATGATTACGTAACGCGATTCCGTTATATAGCCGTACCTTTAGGAGTGAATTCAGTTCGTCCCCATGCTGCCTCCAATATTTTAAGAAACAAATTCGGTGACTGCAAAGATAAGGCAAATCTGTTCAATACCCTGCTTCATGCGATCAACATCGATGCCTCGCTTGTTCTCGTGCCACGTTTCACACAGGCTCATGATGCGATACCAGGATTTGCGTTCAACCACGCCATTTCCTGCGTTCATATGAAAGATGGACCTCTTTGGGTCGATACGACAGATGAGTTTTGTCGCTTTGGTCTACTGCCACCGGGCGATCCCGGAAAAAAGGTATTCGTGATTGATGGAAAAACAAAGGAACTTACGCCATTGCCTCTCTCCACGTCTGGCGCGCATCAACTAACGTTGGAACAGGAAGTCGATGCTCGTTCCGGCGCCAGAGAATCTTTGTCGACAAGTATTAAAGTCACCACGTTGGGTTTTTCCGACTATCACTTGCGTGCTGCGGCACGACAGATTGAAAATCACAATCGTGTGCCTCTGCTTTCTGCATTATTTCGACCTGCAGCAGGCACATTCGAGTTGGAAAGCCAGCGCTTCACTTCCCTTGCTGCGTTGGATCAAAGTTTCGAATGGAATGCAAAAGGGATCTGTTCCGCTGGAATCGTGCGGATAGCTGAGGATCAATATCTGATCAAATCCATTTTTTGGCTTCCTCGGGAATGGGATCTTGCTCTTCATCATCGGGAATCTCCACTCCTCTTAAATGAAGGATACCCTCTGCTCATGAAACAAACACTGACTTTTAAATTACCGGAAAATGCGCGCGAAATTGTTTTACCTGCTGTGAGGAAAAATACCCAGCCACCTTTAAATTGGACCATCGAATTTTCCTATAAAAACTCGTCCTTGTATGCAACTCTTACATTCGATCTCATCAAAGGTGAAATGGATATGCCCGAGACCAAGCTTTTTCAGAGTCAATTGCGTGGACTTTTAAACGTCTTAGCTGAAATGACAACTTTCAAAATGGAAAATCCGAAGAGGATGCCTATTGATTAACTGAATCTCTATGAAACCACCTCTACTACCGCTCATCGAACAAGATCTCGCAAAGACACTCGAGACTCTGCCAAAAAAAATAAGCCAAATTCATGAACAAATAAATCAGGTCATTGTCGGACAGGATGAAATTATCGATGCGGCATTATATGCTCTCTTTTCTCGCGGCCATTGCCTGCTTGTCGGCGTGCCAGGCCTGGCAAAGACACTCTTAATTCACTCGCTGGCACGATTGATGGCATTGGCTTTTTCTCGCGTTCAATTCACTCCCGATCTCATGCCATCAGATATTACCGGGAGCGAAATTCTTCAGGAGAATCCCGAGACAGGCCATCGAACTTTCGTTTTTTCTGCAGGCCCTGTGTTCACCAACGTCCTGCTTGCCGATGAAATCAACCGTACCCCGCCCAAAACACAGGCCGCCTTACTTGAAGCGATGCAGGAAAAAACGGTGACGGTGTTGGGTAGAACATACGGAATTGAAGAGCCTTTTATCGTTCTTGCCACACAAAATCCCATTGAGCAGGAAGGAACCTATCCACTACCGGAGGCTCAACTCGATCGATTTTTATTTCAACTTTTAATCACTTATCCATCGCTCGAAAACGAACGAACCATTGTTACACAACATTCATTTACGCCGCTAGACAAACTCATGCCTCTTTTGTCGAAACAGGAAATTTTTGACTTTCGTGACGCTGTCGCTCATATCCCTGCGGCGCCCAATGTGGTCGATTACGCAGTGAGACTTGTGCGGGCGACTCGTCCAGATGATGAAATGGCGCCCGATTACATCAAACGTTGGATTCGCTGGGGCGCAAGCCCACGCGCAAGTCAAAATCTTATTTTGGCAGGCCGGGCGCGTGCCGCGTGTCAGGGTCGATTTAATGTGGCCTGTGAGGATGTTGCTTCACTTGCCCCGTTGATCTTGCGACATCGTTTAATTCGTAATTTTCAAGCAGACGCCGAGACGAAAAATACGGACGAAATCGTTGCGCGTCTTATACAGGACATCCCCACCTTCTAATTTTCAACATCAAGATTCCTTGACAGCAACAAATAAAACTCTCGCTGAGAGATTCGATCCTAAAGTTCTCTCAACCTTGAAAAGTCTGGATCTGAAAGCCAAATACGTCGTTGAAGGATTTTTAAATGGATTAAATACAAGCCCTTTTCACGGTTTAAGTGTGGAATTCAGTGAATATCGGGAGTACCAACCGGGCGATGATTTACGGCATCTCGACTGGCGCCTCTTTGCCCGGAATGACCGTCTCTACATCAAGCGTCATATGGAGGAGACCAATGTTCGTTTTTATATCATTTGCGATACAAGCAGTTCGATGGGTTATCAAGGAACCCGATCCTGGGCTTCCAAAATCGAGTGCGCGCGTATCGTGGCAGCCGCGTTAGCCTGGATGCTTCTCAGGCAGAACGATGCGGCCGGTATGTTGAGTTATCAGGACGGAGAAAAAGGATTGGAATTCATTTCGCCATCACAACGCTTCAACCAATTCGGCGCCCTTCTACACCATCTGGATTCTCTCACTTGTTCAAGCAGTCCATGTTTGGAAAGAATCATGCAGAATGCGGCTCGATTATTTCATCGACGCAGCATGATTTTGATTTTTTCTGATTTGCTCGATCCTTCCGAAAACCTGAGCCTTTCATTGAAGCAACTTCGTTTTTACGGACATGACTGTCTTGTTTTTCAAGTGCTTGATCCCGATGAACTTGAATTTTCGTTTGATGAACAAACGGTCTTCGAAGATTTGGAGACAGGCGATCGTCGAATCACAGCTCCTTCGTTAATTCGCGAAACGTATTTGTCCCGATTCAATGAATTCATGCAAGGACATCGGGAATCACTTTCTTCGATGGGAATTCCCCACTGTTTGATTCGAACAGACAAAGCTCCATGGCCGGCATTGGCCATGTTTTTGGCTGAACGAAAGAAATGTGGATGAAGTAAAGAGCTATTACGCAGAGATGGACGTATGGAATTATCATTTTTACATCCTTTGAACTTGTTGGCAGCCGTTGGCATCGCTGTGCCTATTTGGCTTCATCTGAGAAGGCAAACGGAAAAAAATATTTTAAAGTTTTCTGCGGTGAGATTTCTCCATGACCAACCTCAACCAAAAAAAAGTCCTCTGAGGCTTCAGAATATTTTTCTTCTTATTTTAAGAC
>CAYVFJ010000289.1:0-3979 GCA_964450905.1 uncultured Verrucomicrobiota bacterium | reverse complement strand
TGCCATTGTTCCAAAGTATTTCATCATCGCTATCTGGGGAAGCACTCGCAAGGAATACGGCGCCATGAAACTGGTGCTTTACAGTTTCCTGGGAAGTTCTTTGGTTTTGATTGGCGCGTTGGCTCTTTATTATGTGGCAGGAATTGGAACATTCGATTTAGAAAAATTAGCCGCCGTGCATTTTCCAGTTGCATTTCAGGTTTGGGTCTTTCCGCTGGTCTTTATTGGGTTCGCCATCTTAGCCGGTATGTGGCCTTTTCATACTTGGGCGCCCACCGGACATGTGGCAGCTCCCACCGCGGCTTCCATGCTATTGGCAGGCGTGGTGATGAAATTAGGAGCTTATGGTTGTCTCCGTGTTGCCATCATGCTTTTTCCGGAAGGAATGAATGCGACGGTTCATATTCCTATTTTAAATAGAGATATCACCGAATTTTGGAAATGGACCATTGCTGTGATTGCGACCATCAACATTCTCTATGGAGCGATGGTTGCCTTAGTTCAGAGAGATTTTAAATTTGTGATTGGTTATTCCAGTGTCAGTCATATGGGATTTGTTTTATTGGGACTTGCCACTTTGAATCTTACTGGTTTGAAAGGGGCCGTGATGCAGATGTTCTCACACGGAATCATTGCGGGTCTTTTGTTTGCCGTGGTAGGAAGGATGGTTTACGATCGTACCCATACTCGAGAGCTGAGTGAACTGGGGGGACTGATCAAGGCGATGCCTTTTGTGGGTGTCGTTTTTATCGTGGCAGGACTTGCCTCGATGGGATTGCCTGGATTCAGCGGGTTCATCGCAGAATTTCT
Source organism: uncultured Verrucomicrobiota bacterium (assembly GCA_964450905.1). GTDB lineage: Bacteria > Verrucomicrobiota > Verrucomicrobiia > JABWAM01 > JABWAM01 > CAYVFJ01. The sequence goes on along the minus strand of CAYVFJ010000289.1, from coordinate 3,169 downwards.
AGTTTTACTTGGAACATGGAAAAGTTTTCCATGGTTACTCATTTTTATCGGGTTGGGAGTGATTATCACCGTGGTTTACACCCTGCGTGTGATTCACAAAGCATTTTTTGGAGATCGCCCCAAAGACATGACCCAGTGGGATGATCTACCACCAGTCACCGCCCAAGAAAAAGTGGCTAGTCTTATTTTGATTTGTCTCATCATTCTCTTAGGAATTTTCCCATCTGTCATGTTGAATATGGTCGAGAAATCTTCAAACCAATTTCTTGAAAGAATCAATCAGCGTCTTTCTGTCCATACGATTACCCAATGAACTTACCAGATATTCTCAAAATAATCGGCCTTCTAACTCCAGAGATCTATCTGGTGATCGTGGCCTTTGGAGTTTTGATTGGAGATATTTTATTTCTACGAAGTTCAACTGTTGAAAAACGTCATCAACTATTGGGAGGCGCTGTTCTAGTAGGGTTGGGCATCATTTTTGGTTTATATTTGGTCCAGTGGATTTTTCGTCCTACTGATATCATTGGTCATGGAGCTTTTGTGATCTCTCCTTTAAATGTCTTCTTTAAAATGTTAGTGATCAGTCTGGTTTTTGTCACGGTACTGTTTGGGATCCAAACACCTTATTCTTCGCATGTAGGTGAATACTATGGGATGATCCTGTTTGCCGTTTTAGGAATGGTTTTTCTCATTTCCAGTGAAGATTTGCTCATGATCTTTATTTCTTTAGAACTCATCAGTCTTTGTCTTTACGTGCTGACAGCTTTTCAAAAAGGCGCTCGGCGTTCGGTGGAAGGAGGCCTTAAATATTTTATTTTTGGCGGTCTTTCAGCGGCTTTTCTTCTTTTTGGATTAAGTTATCTCTTTGGAGTAACAGGCCACACCCATCTGAAAGATATTTCGGAAGTTCTAAAAAGCGATCATCTGCCAAAGATTTCGATAAAAATGTTGAACATCGGCATTCTTTTTACGTTAGTAGGGTTAGGATTTAAAATCGCTGCTGTGCCATTTCATTTGTGGGCGCCGGATGCTTACGAAGGAGCTCCCGCTCCCGTGGCTGCTTTGATTGCTTCAGGATCCAAGGTGGCTAGCTTTGTGGCGTTAACCAAACTATTCTTGAGCGGACTGATTGGAGTGGCCGGTCACACCTTATCCTGGCCTGCTCATTGGCAATCGGGATGGACTGCCTCCATCGCAGTCGTTGCTGTGTTAAGCATGGGTCTTGGAAATTTTGCGGCCATGACACAGAAAAATATAAAACGGTTGCTCGCCTATTCCAGTGTGGCTCATGCGGGATATATCTTGGTTGCTTTTGTGGCAATCGATGTCCATGGAATCCCCTCGGCTATCAGCGCGCCTTCAATCTATTTCTACATCCTTATTTATGCGCTTACAAATGTAGGCGCCTTCGGGGTGGTCAATGCCCTTGCCTCCAAAGTAGGAGGAGATGAATTTACACACTTTACAGGAATTGCTCGACGGGCGCCTTTTTTATCATTGTTGATGTTAATTTTTCTTCTTTCACTTGCGGGAATTCCTCCCTTGGCAGGATTTTTCGGAAAGTTTTATCTTTTTTCCGCGGCTATTCAGGCAGATCCACAAAAGCTTGGGTTACTCTGGCTTGTGACTTTTGCCATCTTGATGAGTGCTCTTTCTCTTTATTACTATCTTAAATTGGCAAAACAAATGTACGTCCTTCCAGCAACAGATCGTCGGCAAATTTCTTCGTGCCCCATCACAAGCGCCCTATTGGGCATCGTCTGTTTAGCCGTTCTATTGCTTGGCATTTTCCCATCTAAAGCTGTCGAATTTTTTCAGAAAAACAGTCTCATTCACCATAGCCGTTGATTCTTATGCAAGGATAATCCGATCCCTGGAGTGTTTATTAACCGGAGTTTAGCATTTTGATCAATCGTCACTCCTCGATAAGGATCGTCCGTAATCAACAAGTTTCCATCTAGATCTGCGTAATCCACTAAGGGCGTCAGATTTGCCGCAGCAGAAATCAAGACGCTCGATTCAATCATGCAACCGATCATGATTTTTAAATCACAGGCGCGAGAGAGATGAATCATCTTCATGGCTTCACGAAGTCCTCCGCATTTCACGAGCTTAATATTAATCCCATGCACACAACCTCGTAAAGATGGAATATCCGATGGAACCAAACTCGATTCATCGGTCATCAATTCCAATCCAATCGATTCTTTAATTTTTTTGAGAGCCGCGTTATTTCCAGGAGGAATCGGTTGTTCAATAAACTCAACCCCCAGTTTCTCTAAAACTTTTGCTTTGGCAATGGTTTCTTGAACCGTCCAACCACAGTTCGCATCCACTCTTAAAGTTTTCTTCGGCGCCAACCTGCGAACTTCACGCATGATTTCTAAATCATGCGCTGTTCCCAATTTGATTTTGAGAATGGGATACTTTTCTGCTTCCACAAGTTTCGCAGTAACTTTTTCTAGGGTATCAATGCCTATCGTAAAAGATGTTTGCGGAGTGTGAGTGCCATTCAATCCCCAATATCGCCACAATGGCATCCTTAACTTTTTGGTGATCAGATCATGCAATGCCACGTCCACGGCAGCAATGGCGCTGGGTTCCTTAGGAAAATGTTTTTTTAAATCCGCAAGAATATCCTCTAACTCGAATGGATCTCGGCCATTTAAATATTTTCCCATCCGTTTTAATGCTCGAAGACATGTTTGTTGAGTTTGACCATAATAAGGATCGGGAGAAGCTTCACCGATGCCCACTAAGTTTCCGTGCTGCAATTTGATCAAAACATTTTTTGCCACCTTGTCGGATGCTCGTGCGATCGTGAAAGCATGACGTAAGGTAAGATTAAAAGGAACCGGAATAAGTTTCATGACGGAGAGCAGATAGGCCGGTGTAAATTCAGATTTTTTTCGATCGCTCCTATGAGTTTATTCACGCCATTTCGAATGGGATCGGCCGCAGGCAAACCTGTTTCATCTTCGATTTCTTTGGTTGCACGTTCGGCTTCAGTAGGTGTCATATCCACTGTATTCAGCCCTATCGCAATGACTTTGGATGGAAACACAGGCTTTGCAAGGGCTTCAACCAATTGGATGCCCTCCTTAAGAGGATAAATGGGAAAATTTTTAAAACTACTGATGACCTTACGAGTAGGGACATGTTGAAA
>CAYVFJ010000288.1:0-8829 GCA_964450905.1 uncultured Verrucomicrobiota bacterium | reverse complement strand
GCCGATAGAGGCGATATGATTCTTCTTGGTGTAAGAACTTTAGAAGGGTTCGGTGTGATGGTGGATAATATCGCGCATCGTTTTGTGGCTACGATAACGACCGTTGCCTAGGGTCTGTTGCAAAAATAACTTCGCGTTTTTGCAAGAGTGCCGTGCTGACAGGTGCAAGGCGCGAAAGGGGCGCAAAAGACCCTAAAGAGGGGCAGGAACCATCCAAGGCAGATGATCCAGACCCAAATTTCCGCCTGATAAAATGATCCCCACGCGTTTACCGGATAAATCGATTTTCTTTTCTAAAAGGGCTGCTAATGTCACCGCTGCGGATGGTTCTACGATGATTTTCATTCGTTCCCATATATGCCTCATTGCTTGAATAATCGCTTTTTCACTTACGGTCACAATCTGATGAACATATTTTTTAATGATCGGAAAATTATTGTCACCCAGCGAAGTAAGCAACCCGTCCGCAACGGATTTTGGATTGATAGGACGAATCATCTTTCCTGCTCGAAACGATTGATAAGCGTCATCCGCTCCTTCTGGTTCGGCTGCGATAATTTTGATCCATGGCGATATTCCCGAAACAGCAAGAGCGGTTCCTCCTAAAAGACCTCCTCCTCCAACAGGGGTCATCACAATTTCTAGATCAGAAATTTCTTCTAACAATTCTAACGCCGCCGTTCCTTGGCCGATAATCACTCGAAGATCATTCGAGGGATGAATAAAAGTAGCGCCCGTTTCTTGAACCACTTTGGTAAGAGTCGATTCACGTGCATCCAAAGTAGGTTCGCAATAAATAATCTTTGCTTCGTAACCAGCTACGGCAGCCTTTTTAATTTCTGGTGAATTGCTCGGCATCACGATCGTTGCCTGGATTCCACGCTTCTGTGCGGCTAGAGCGAGAGCTGCCGCATGATTTCCGGATGAATGTGTGGCTACTCCTCGGCGTGCTTCGTCTTCGGAAAGTGAAAAAACCGCATTGCACGCTCCACGAAATTTGAAAGCTCCCACTTTCTGAAAATTTTCGCATTTAAAAAAGAGCTTAGCATTGACCATCCGGTCGATGCTTTCACATGTCAGCACGGGTGTCCGATGAATATAAGGACGAATTCGTTCTGCTGCTTCACGAATATCGATGAGGGTAGGTAGATCCATCATGCGTCTTTCACGGCTGCAATCACTTCCATTTCAATCAATAATCCGTAGGGCAATTCTTTGAGAGGCAAGACAATCCGGGCTGGTTTATGATCGCCTAAAGCTTTTGCATAAAGATCGTTCACGACCGTTCGATGTTGAAGATCGGTGATGTAAATGGTTGTTTTAAGAATATGATCCATATCACTGTCCGCAGCATCTAAAATTTCAGCGATGTTGGAAAGGAGAAGTTTGGTTTGTTCTTCGATGGATCCATTGCTTTTTTCGTTGGTCTTGGGATCAATCGGGAGTTGTCCGGCAACATAAACAATCCCGTTGTGAATGATCGCTTGGGAATAATGACCCACCGGTTTAGGGGCAAGAGATGTATAGATGGTTTTCATAGGATTGGTAAGTGAACTGTTTTCATTAGACATCGGGCATGATTTTTTTGATGAGACGATCGATTCCTTCTTTTGCAAATTCACTCGGCGGATAAATTTTTTGCGCTTTTAAATACCAAGCTAGACTTGATCCTATCTGTTGTTTTTTTTCAAGATCCTGAGCGGTTTCTAATGTATGAACAAACTGAGAAGCTTTCGTGGTTAACGTGGCGCGAAGTTGATTTAGTTTGTTGTCATCCGGAAATTGTTTGAACACACGCTCGATATTTTCCCAAGCGCCTGCGTAACTCCCTTGTTTTGCAATTTCGTTGCTGCGCATGATGGCTACCTCAATCGTCTGAATATCATCCAGCACTTTTGTCAGTTGTGTCTGACGTTCCGGATAAGCAGACACGGCGACAATGTAGCGAACTTTATCATCATAAATTTGACGATAATTTCGTTGGCTCATCAATTGATCAAAATCGACCAGCGCTTTTTGTTGCACATCCGCTTTTGAAAAAACGAGTGAGGATAGTTTCGCTAATTCGGGGTTACGCGGCCAAATCTGAGCGGCTTCTTTGATTTCGGTTTCAAAAGTTTGGGTGTCATTTCCAATAGCCGCATTTTTTGCTTTGAGCAGATGCATATTGCCTTCGACCTTGGCGGTTTCAATTGCAGCGACTGGTTTAGATTCATCAAAATCTTTGGCGATTTCTTTGAGTTCTTTGACTAGATTTTCAGCAAGCGTATAATCTTTAACTTCAAGAGCTGAAATCAATTGATAAGATTTTTGGCTGAACGCTAAAGCCTGGCGTTTCTGATCGCGAGGCAGGGTGCGTAATTCAGGCATATACTCGCCTATGACAAAAGCTTCCTGCAAACGTTTGGTGGCGCTTTCGAGCTCATTTTTTTGTAGAAGAAAGAGAAAGGCATCGATCCCTTCTTTGACATCACGGATCAATTCATTGGCCATGGAATCGAGTGTTCCAACGGTAGGCGGCATGCCGGTGTTCTTGGCGAAAAGATCTTTGGTTTCACCATCTACTTTTAAAGTAGTATCCCCATCTCCATTGAGGTGACGATAAAAACGTGTGGCAATGAGGACATGTTGAAATCGTCGTTGCAAAAAGAAATTCACGATCAACGTTTGAAATTCGATCTTAGCCTGAACTTCCATCAAGGCGCTTTTGGTCTTTGTCGCGACTGTTTTCGTTTTAAGTTCAGCGATTCGTTCGAGGATGGGTCCGATCGTTAAATCGCTTTTAAGCTGATCCCGTTTGATTTGTTCTTTGATCGTATCTTTGTTGGACGAAGTGGAGGGACTTAAATTGGAATTATCCGCCTTAGTCTGAGCGGTCCACTCTTGGAGTTTTTTTTCTTCTTCAAGCGCTTCGGCGGCGGCATCAAGACGTGTCTGTTCTCTTTTGGCATTCCAAAAACTGAGAATGGCGTCGGCCAAAGTCACGCATAAATGAGCGTCCATATCGAACCCCGAAGCTTTTGGTAATAACGCCCAGGCTTCATCCAAATTTCTTGCATTCGCTTTGTTAGGAGACAGCTTATCCATGATTTCACGAATTATTTTTTGATATTCTTTATCTTCTTTGGAAGTTTCTTCAGGCGCGTTCAGGTATTTTTCGAACCGGGCTTGAAACAAGCGATTTTGGTTAATGTTCCAATTTTTTCCGTCCCACGACAAAATTTCGTTGCCAGGATTTAGAAGAGGAATATCTTTTCCTAACACAGAAGATTCCTTTTGAGATCCTGAACTGCCGCCACTGTTCTTTCGGGTGGTTTGGGTCGATGATTCAGTTTTGGCTGGCATGGGAGACACGTCCGAATCAGGAACCTGCGCGTGAAGATTCAGGATCACACCTAAAATAGACCCCATCCAAAACTTTTTTTTCATACTTTTTGTAAATCTTGAAGTTTAAGAATACCTTTCTCGTCAATTTCCACTTTAAAGTAAAATCGTTGGCCTTTTTGAATATTGACCTCATTGAATTTGATAGGGATTAAGATGGGTAACACTTCCGTATTTGAACTGGAGCTTATTTCAATAGAAAAGAGTCTGCCTGCGGTAAGAGACCATGATAAGGAATTCAAAATCGTGCCTTTTACCTTGTAAATATTGCCTCTCAAGCTGTTGGAATTTTCTAAGTAAGCGGGGACATCCAGTTCAGTGGTGGTACGGTAGGGATCGCTTTCCCGCCCATAGAACAAATAACCTCCCACCATCAAACCCACCATCAAGAGAATCCCTATGAATATCCAGATTGGATGAATCGTTGAATGAGCTCGTCGCGCCATGAAGCCCACCCTACAATGATTATTTATTGACTACAATAATATTGAGTATGATAGGTCGAAAATTTGGAGCAATAAACCAATATGCAACGGCCAAATTCATATACGTAAAAAGCCCGATTAATTCTTAGTAAAATATACTGTCAAATGAGGAGAAATTATCTGCTTCGAAGAAAATTACAACGATTTTGTTTGATCGATCGGCTCGATGTTGTCAAGGTTCCTTCCAAAAGTATTGAGTCAATGATAAGGAGGGATTTTTTTGTGCAAAAAAGAATATTCGTTTTAGTGTTGTTAGGAATGTTGAATGGTGTCTTGTGGCCGTCGGACCGGATCTTTGCCGCGGATACTCTCACCAGGGTTCGTTTGGGCACTTTAGTGCCCAAAGGGTCTTCTTATTATAAACATCTTCAAATGATGGGCGAAAAATGGCGGCAAATGCCCGGAGGCGGAATCTCACTGACCATTTTTCCAGATGGAACGATGGGCGGTGAGGCCGATATGGTGCGACGGATGCGGGTTGGACAGCTTCAGGCCGGTATGTTAACCGCAGTGGGTTTATCGGAAATTGAACTCGCGGTAACCGGCTTGCAAAACTTGCCGATGATGTTTCGTTCCCTTGAAGAAGTCGATTATATCGGTGAAAAATTACAGTCCATGTTGGAAAAACGTTTGTTGGAAAAAGGGTTTGTGGTGTTGTTTTGGGGAGATGCTGGTTGGGTGCGGTTTTTCTCAAAAAATTTGGTGATTCATCCTGATGACTTAAAGAAAACAAAGTTATTCACGTGGGCAGGGAATCCCGATCAGGTGGATATTTACAAGGCTTCAGGATTTAATCCCATTCCACTAGAAACCGTAGACATTCTGCCGAGTTTACAAACAGGGTTAATCAACGCCGTGCCCATGCCTCCCTTTGTGGCTTTGGCAACTCAAGTGGATGGTCCCGCATCCAATATGTTGGAATTAAATTGGGCGCCCTTAGTGGGCGCTACGGTGATTACCAAAAAGATTTGGGATTTGATTCCCTCCGCAAACCAAGAAATGATGAGGCAAGCAGCAAAAGAAGCAGGCAAACAAATTAAAGCAGATAGTCGAAAGGAAAGCGTGGAATCGGTTGAAGCCATGAAAAAACGCGGCTTGCAAGTTCATCCTGTAACTCCAGAAGTTGAAATGGAATGGCGTCAAATCGCAGAATCCGTTTATCCAAAAATTCGTGGAAAACTTGTTCCCGCCGATGTCTTTGATGAAGTTCAGAATTTAATGAAAGAATATCGTGTTTCTAATGGAAAACCATAAATAGAGTCGTGGATTGGTCATCGTGCGTTGCAAAATATGAATGTTGAATCGTCTGCAGAAAATTCATCGCCGCCCATAGGCAACTGGAAACGAATTTTTCATTTGACTGAAAACTGGCTGATTACTTTGTCACTAGGATTGATGGTGATAATCCCATTGGCCGAAATTATTCTGCGCAGAGTCAATGGCATGGGAATCTCTGGGTCCAGCGCATGGGTACAACATCTCACCTTAATTGTCGGAATGTTGGGTGGAGCGATTGCAGCGCGTGAAAATCGTTTGATTGCTTTTTCGGCATTAGAAGTCGTTTTGAAAGGAAAATGGAAATGGATGGCAAAAATTTTTGGAAGTTCCGTTGCGATTGCGGTCAATGTTTTTCTTTTTTTTGCAAGTGTTCAATTGGTGCAATTTGAAAGGGAAGCCGGCAAGATTCTTGCCTATCACATTCCAATTTGGGCTATTGAAATGATTATTCCCATTAGTTTTGGAGTGATTATCCTTCGTCTTTTACGTCATTCATCTGATCGTTGGCCGGGGCGGATGGTTGTTGCCCTCCTGGTGTCTCTTCTAGTGTGGGCAGTTTTTTCTCCTGTTGCGTTGCCAGAAAATAAGGTGATTCCATTTTTGGTGATTTTATTTGTTGCAACCATCTTGGGCACGCCCATTTTCGTAACCATGGGTGGCACTGCCCTGATTTTATTTTGGGGGAAAGGAGAACCCATTGCCTCTATTCCCATTGCTCACTACGGACTTGTGACGAATCCTACTTTACCCACAGTGCCACTTTTCATTTTGGCCGGATATTTTCTTGCAGAAGGGGGAGCTTCGAAACGATTGATTCGCGTCTTTCAAGCTTTGGTGGGACAATTTCGTGGAGGACCCGCCATTGTTACGGCGTTGGTCTGCGCGTTTTTCACATCGTTTACGGGTGGTTCTGGAGTGACGATCCTCGCGTTAGGCGGATTATTGATGCCTGTTCTGTTGGCTGCGCGTTATTCTGAAAAAGATGCCTTAGGATTGTTGACTGGCGCAGGGTCATTGGGATTACTTTTTCCTCCATGTCTTCCTTTGATTCTTTATGCCATTATCGCAAGGGTTCCCATTGAACAGATCTTTCTTGGCGGGATTATTCCGGGAATTTTGATGGTTGTGATGACGGCCTGGTGGGGAATTCGTAGAGGACCTAAGGATGATACCGTCCGAAAAGTTTTTAACTGGAAAGAAGCGAAACATGCCTTATGGGAAGCCAAATGGGAGCTTCTTCTTCCTGTGGTAGCGTTCGTGGGGCTTTTCAGCGGCTTGGCAACGGCCGTTGAAGCGGCAGCAGTGACCGCGCTTTATGCCATCATTGTGGAGACGATGATTTACCGTGATTTAAGAATCGTTCGCGACAGTCCTCGGGTGATGTCTGAGTGCGGTTTGCTTGTGGGCGGGATTTTTTTAATCCTTGGGGTTGCGCTTGGATTTACGAATTATCTTGTTGACGCCGAAATTCCGACTCGCGCAGTCGATTGGGTTTCTCAATCGATCCATTCTCGTTATCTCTTCCTTTTGCTCTTAAATCTTTTTCTGCTGGTAGCCGGCTCTTTAATGGAGATTTACGCGGCTATTGTGGTGGTGGTGCCTCTGATTGTTCCGGTCAGTCAGGCATTTCATATAGATCCCATTCATCTCGGCATTATTTTTCTGGCAAATATGGAGCTAGGATTTTTAGCTCCTCCTATAGGTTTAAATCTCCTTCTTGCATCTTACCGTTTTAAAAAACCTTTGTCTGAAGTTTGTTGGGCTACCATCCCTATGTTTATCGTTCTTTTTGTCGGTCTCTTATTGATCACCTATATCCCGGTGCTGACAACCTTTCTCCCGAGTTGGATCAAGTAACGGTGACAAAATTTACACGTCTAGATTGCGGACATTCAGGGCGTTATCTTCAATAAAACGGCGGCGCGGTTCGACTTCGTCTCCCATCAGGGTGGTAAACATCTCTTCTGCTTCCACGGCATCTGTCAAATCGATTCGAAGAAGTTTACGATGATTGGGATCCATAGTGGTGGTGTAAAGTTCTTTGGCATTCATTTCGCCTAATCCTTTAAATCGCTTAATTTGGATGCCGCGTTTGCCTATTTCTTTGATGCTCGAAAGAATTTCTGGAATAGAAAAGATAGGTTTTACTTTGGCCTGATCATCTTCTCCTTCAATCAATTCAAAGAGCGGTTTATCTTGCGCTGTATAATGATCGACCTTAAAACCTTTTTTCGACAGTTTCTCGAGCAATTCAGTGATGGCTTTGCTCTCGTGAAGTTCCACATGACGACATCGTCTGCTAGCGCCGTTTTTAGAGACTTCAATTTTGGAAGCTTTTTCTGAATCGGAAAAATTTCCTTCGGATATTTCTTCGTCATCACCAAAAAGTCTTAAATCTGGATTTCCTTTGGCAAATTTGCCCAATTCATCTTCATCATGAAAATAATGCACGGTTTCGTTATTTCCGTTGCGCACTCGCACAAGGTGTCGTGGCAATTGGTCAGTTTTTTTATCTCTTGCAAGAAGATAAGATTCGAAATCTCCTCCATGATGTCTGATGGATCGATCGTATTTATCCAACAATTCAATCAGATCAAGAATTTCCATGAGCTGTTTCTGAGACAATTCTTTGTCGTCTGCCAAGTTTTTTAGGCGAACATCTTCTATGCCAAGACTAATCAAGATTTTATTTAGCTGAATATCGTCTTCTACATATTCTTCGCGTTTTTTACGTTTCACTTGGTAAAGAGGAGGTTGAGCGATATAAACATAACCTTGTTTGATCAAGGGCGACATTTGACGATAGAAAAAGGTGAGCAATAAAGTGCGGATATGCGATCCATCGACATCCGCATCGGTCATGATAATGATTTTATGGTAACGAAGCTTTTCAATTTTGAAAGCTCCTTCGCCTTCGCCATCTCCGATGCCTGTTCCAATCGCTGTGATCATGGTTCGAATTTCAGTATTCTGAAGCACCTTATCGAGACGCGCCTTTTCGACATTAATCAATTTACCTCGAATCGGAAGAATGGCTTGAAATTTACGATCACGCCCTTGTTTTGCAGAACCACCGGCTGAATCTCCCTCAACAATATAAAGCTCTGTGTTCTTAGGATCACGATCTGAACAATCGGCAAGTTTTCCGGGTAATCCTCCTCCAGTCAGAGCGCCTTTCCGAACTGTTTCTCGGGCTTTCCGAGCCGCTTCACGCGCACGCGCCGCAGTAAGGGCTTTATCCACGCATTTGCGGGCTACGGAAGGGTTGGCATCGAAATAACTCATGAGACCCTCATAAACAATGGAAGAAACGATGCCATCGATTTCCGTGTTGACGAGTTTCACTTTAGTTTGAGATTCAAAACGTGGATTCGGCAATTTGACACTCAGAACACAAACAAGACCCTCACGCACATCATCCCCTGAAATGGCAGGATCCTTTTCTTTGAGAAGTTCGTGAGCCTTTGAGTATTGATTGATGGCGCGTGTGAGAGCGGTTCGCCAACCTGTCAGATGGGTACCCCCATCTGGATTAGAAATCGAATTCGCAAAACAAAGAATCTGATCGGTATAACTTTCGTTGTATTGCATCACACAATCCAAAAAGATATCGTCTTTTTGCTTGTTCAAAATGATTGGTTTAGGATGAATCACTTGTTTATTTTTTCCAAGTTGTTTTACA
>CAYVFJ010000287.1:0-3070 GCA_964450905.1 uncultured Verrucomicrobiota bacterium | reverse complement strand
ATTTCTTTTTGATTGAGAAAGCTTTCGGGCACTCCTTCAAGATCGGCTTTTGTGAAGAGAACAGGTTTTTTAGTTTTTGTGATATTCGTTTCAAAATCGGTTGTGAGACGAGATAACTCCTTTCGCATGCGTTCTACTTCTTGACGTTCCTTTTTTGGGAGTTCAAGGCCTGCTCTTCGGTAATCACGGAGGGTATGTTCAAAAAGACGCAAATCTTCGCCCTCTAATGCGGATTTTATTTTTTCGAATGCTTTCACGGATTGATAAACATCTTCTCGATAATCGATTCCAACCGACCATTCTTCTAATATTTTGATATTTTCAGTGGATGCATCTCTGACAGCAACATTCGGATGGGTTTCTTTAATTAAAGAGATTCGATTGGCGGCAAGTCTGATTTGATAAGAAACATCATCAAGAGCGAGGACTGTATTTTCGAAGGTTACTTTTTTATGATCGATCGCTCCGATTTTATCTAAAGCGATATTTACTTTGGAAATCGTGTTTTGGATGTTTTGTGTAACTGCTTCAGGCGTGGTCTCAAATTCAGGGAGGGTCAAGACGGAGTTAAATTTTTCGGCCTTTTCTTGATATTCTTTCAGCGTCTTAAGCTTGTTCATATTTTTTTGATTCAGCAGTAAAACAGTGAAGAGAGATAGAGCAAATTAGACCAGACAAAACGAAAGTTTTAAAATTCACAAATGCAAGCGTATTTGGATATCGTCCAAGCTACAATCAAAATTTCTTTTTTTAAAAAGCTGAAAGCGCGATTTTTACGTAAGGGTCTGCGCAAAAATAACTTCACACATGAGGATCATTTAGAATGAGTGGATTGAAAGTGATGAAAGTCCCATTCACTTCTAGCTTTTACCTCTTTGTTGTGATTGTCTCATGGGTGTGAAAGATTTTAAGAAATGCATTCCATATCTCATCTGCCTGATGCTATTTTGATACGGCCTTTGGTCGTTCCGGTTCATGCAACTATCTCGGTTCCCGGATCAAAAAGTCTGACCAATCGTGCTTTGATCTTAGCTGTTCTAAGTAAAGAATATACCCGATTGAATGGCGCTCTTTGGGCTGAAGATACAGAACTCATGGTGGCTGCTCTCCAAAAACTCGGTTTTCAAATTGATGTTAAAATGGATCCTTCAAATACTTGTAATCGCGCCGTGATCGTTCATGGGAAGGGAGGAGAAATCTCCATTAAAGAAGCTGAGTTATATGTCGGCACCGCAGGAACCGTCGCGCGCTTTCTTGCTGCTTTTTGCGCTCTTGGCAACGGTCGTTACCGTCTCTATGGCACCGATCGGATGCATCAACGTCCGATGAAAGAAGTCTTTCGTGCCATCCGTTCCCTAGGTGGACGGGTTGAAGATTCAAATGATCGTCTCCCTGCCATTATTTCTGGTCCCATCCATCCCGGACGAGTGTCCGTTTCCGATTCTGATTCAAGCCAATTTGCCTCCGCCTTGTTATTGATTAGCAAAGTGATCAAGATTACCGTTGATTGTTCTTCTTCACCTTATGTGGCGATGACTCGTCAACTGCTCAATGAATGGGAAACAGCGTCTGCCACAAGAGACATTGAACCCGACGCGTCGAGCGCTAGTTATTTTGTGGCTCTTCACCGAATTCATTCTGAAGGAGAGCTACATGTCGAACGATTTGAATCTAAAAAATCTTCTCAGATCGATTTTCAAATTTCAGAAGATCGATTTTGGAAACCGTTTCCTAAACAAGTTTCCAGGAAAAGTGATTTGGGTGATTCTGTCCTAACCCTGGTGATTGCTGCTGCTGCTTTGAAACAACCTTTCCAATTGGTTGAAGCTGCCAAGCTGAGAGACCAAGAGTGCGATCGAATTTCGGCGCTCGCTCGGGAACTCACGAAATGTGGTGTCCCAGTCAAAGAATTTGATGAAGGATTATCTTTAGAACCTGCCACGCAATTTAAAAAAGCAACGATCCATACCTATAACGACCATCGTATCGCAATGAGTTTTGCTGTGCTAGGTACGGTGGATGTAATGAAGGATGGTCAACCTTGGGTGACGATTGAAAATCCGTCCTGCGTCAGCAAAACTTTTCCTAATTTCTTTGAAACCCTTGAGGAAACTGCAAAACAATCTTATGAAAAAGCGGGTAAACCCTATTTACCGATTGTTCTTAAAACCGATGGAAAACCCGTTTTCAAATAGATCTATAAAAATCAACAGGATCCTTGTCTTTGTTTTGGTGATAAGCTGGCTGACGGTTTCTTATTGGTCTCATTACAAATTTCTGCCCTACGACGTTAAAAATACGGATGTTGGAACGGTATTATTTCAAGCCCAGACTTTTGCATCAGGCCAACTTTGGCGTTCAACTCCTGAACCGCGAGAATTTTTTCAACAATGGCAGGCCGTGGTTCGAGATCGTTCTTATGCTTATTATCCGCCTGTTCATGCCCTTTTCATTGCGATTCCTCTCTATTTGGGTTTGGATCCATGGTTGATGCCGTGGATCCTCAGTGGAACAAGCCTCCTCTTGCTTTACGCTTGGTGTCGTCGAATTTTTGGATCGAAGGTTGCTTTGTTTGCCACCGTCTCGATGGTTCTGTCCCCATTTTTTGCGGCAAACATTCCCTCACTGGTTTCCCATTCAAGCTGTCTCTTCCTAACGCTGGTTTTTTTAGTTATGATCACCCGTTGGCAACAGGAAGGAAAATGGTCTTTAGCATTTTTTTCTGGGTTAATGCTCAGTTTAATTTTTGCAAATCGTCCTACCAATGCTGTGGCGCTTGGGATGGGATGGATCCCTTGGATGTTATGGAAAAAAACGATTGCTCATAAAAAATCGGTATCAAGAGAATTCTTGATGTTCTTGGCAGGTGGACTTATTGCCTTTGTGGTCTTTCTTTTCTATAATCACGAACTTTGCGGTCGATGGACCTTAGAACTCTTTACGGAATACTGGCCAAGAAATCGTTTCGGATTTGGTGAAAATTTAGGTCGCGGCGAACCCGGCCATTTTTTTCAAACCTACACCAACTATGGTTGGAATGGTTTTTTCCGAAGCTTAAATTATAGTTTCA
>CAYVFJ010000286.1:0-4073 GCA_964450905.1 uncultured Verrucomicrobiota bacterium | reverse complement strand
ACAAAATCATTGGCTGTGGTACGGGAACAATAAATTTTACTCCGTGAGTTTTAAAGTCCGCAAGTTTTTTCATAATTGAATCAGCAAAATTCCAGGCGAGAATAAGAACATAATCCGGTTTGGATTCGTACATATAAGAAGCGGGCACCACAGGGATATGATAACCGGGTGTATACAGATTCTGTTTAAGCGGACTATCATCCACGACAAAATCAATAAAATCATTTCCAATTTCAAAATAATGCATGAGAGTGGTCAGTTTTGCGGGAGCTCCAAAACCGGCAATCCGTTTACCTTTCTTTTTTAACTCCAACAGCAAAACTCTCAAATTCTCTTTGAGTCGATGAATGTCTTCTGCAAACCGAACAAAAGTAGACGGTTGATCCAATTTGATTTCCTTTTCTCGAGCAATTAGTTGTTCTACCGAAGGTTGTTTTGGATGAGGCCCTCCCTTTAACTGAACGATGCCTCGCAATGAACCTCCATGAGTAGGAACCCGTAAAGCTTCGATAAAATCCAATCCATGTCTTTCGAATAATATTTTGAGTGGTTTCACTGAATGATAACAAACATGTTCATGATAGGTCATATCAAATAACGTTTTCTCATAAACATCCAGAAGATAGGAAACTTCAAAAACAAAGATTCCTTCAGGGGTAAGAAGTTGTTTGACCGCTTCTAAAATACCATGAAGATCGTCTGCATGAGCGAAGACATTATTGGCCGCAACAACCGTTGCTTTGCCCAATTTCTCTTCTATTTGACCGGCTGTTTCTAAAGTAAAAAAGGTGGGCCAAGTTTCAATTCCGTTGGCCGACGCGGTCTGCGCAATACGAACCGCTGGATCCACACCTAACACCCGCATCCCTTGCGCTTTAAAATGTTTTAAAAGAATTCCGTCGTTGCTGCCGATTTCAACAATCAGAGACGCTGGCTTGATCGAATAACGTTGAATGACATCTTCCGCATAAAGTCGAAAATGTTCAACAAAGGAAGGGGAAGTTGAAGAAGCATAAATATAGTTTCGAAACAAAACTTCTGGATGAACCACATCTAAAAGTTGTAAATGTCCACAATTCTTACACAGAAACAAATCCAATGGAAATCGAGGTTCTGGATCGGATAACTGTTCCTTTCGTAAAAAGGCATTTGCTAAAGGCGTCGATCCAAAGGACATGACTTCTTCAATAGATCGGCTATCGCAAATCCTGCAAGTCGCACGCCGCGTTAATAACGTGGAAGACATGCCTATCTCGTCGACGAAACTTTAAACAAGTTTGATACGGATAGTGTCACTTTCATAGTTCTCTTGTTTGCGACTTTTTTTTGAAAAACACCAAAAAACCGAATCTTCCAAAAACTTCATCGCGTGTTCAACCATCGGTTTTGTGTAAAATACCCTGCCTGGCGTAATCACGATACAAGAGGGGGTTTCTTGACTGCCTACGGGTCTCTCATAGTATTCCATTTTCCCAGACTCTAAAAAACAATAATGATAATCTTCTTTATGATAATG
Source organism: uncultured Verrucomicrobiota bacterium (assembly GCA_964450905.1). Taxonomy (GTDB): domain Bacteria; phylum Verrucomicrobiota; class Verrucomicrobiia; order JABWAM01; family JABWAM01; genus CAYVFJ01. The sequence goes on along the minus strand of CAYVFJ010000286.1, from coordinate 2,557 downwards.
ATTGGCTCGGACAGTGCCCTTTTTTGAAGTAATTCTCAACACGCTACTCAATGATTTGCCTTCAACAAGAGTCTTTATTTCACCGCGTTCATCACAAAACACAGCTTCTTCTGGACACAGAACTTCATCATTGATTGTGGAATTCATGATTTAAAGTAGCCATCCATGACATCTCTTTTAGGATGAGTCAAGCGCGGAGCAGGTTGGGGGAACATTCTTTGATTGCGAAATTTCTTCCAATGAAATAAGAATAGGTCATGCCCTCTCATTCACAACCAAAAAATGACTTGCCAGAAAGCATCGTGATTTCAAGTCGGGTGCGGTTAGCCCGTAATTTACAAGGCTATCCATTTCCCGGGTGGGCCAAAAAAGCGGACCGTCTGCGTGTGATCGAGGCGATCCTTCCTGTGGTTCAAGGAACCAAAGAAATGGAGAATGGTTTTTCGCAAACCATGGACGTGATATCCGCCATGGACAAGCAGGTTTTAGTTGAACGACACCTGATTAGTCGTGAACATGCCGCCAAAAACACGGGGAGCGCCATCGTGATCAATCGTGACAGCACCTTAGCTGTCATGGTCAACGAAGAGGATCATATGCGGATGCAAGCCATTATGTCCGGGTTTAAACTTCAGGAAGTATATCGACACATTGATGATCTGGATACAAAACTGAGCGTTCAGTTGCCTTATGCTTTTTCTGCAAAACTTGGATATCTTACCGCATGTCCTACGAATGTTGGCACAGGCATGCGAGGGTCCGCGATGCTTCATTTACCTGCTTTAGTGCTCGTGGATCATATCAATAAAATTATTCAGGCTGTTAACAAATTAGGACTTGCCGTTCGTGGACTGTATGGAGAGGGAACTGAGGCGCTGGGAAATCTCTTTCAGATTTCCAATCAAACAACTCTCGGAGAGAAAGAAGCAGACGTGCTAGATCGTCTCATCAAAGTGATTACTGAAATTGTAAAACACGAACAGAATGCCCGTCTGACCTTGCTTGAAAAAAATCCTCGTATGGTCTATGATCACATTGGCAGGGCTTATGGAATTTTGGCTAACGCGCAAACCATTACGTCTAAGGAGACGATGAACCTGCTCTCCATGCTTGGTCTAGGAATAGACTTGGGTCTTTTCGATGGGCTAAGTCATGGGACGGTGGATCAGCTTTTTATGGATACTCAACCAGCACATTTACAACGCAACCATCATCAGCAGAAACTTACTGCCGAAGATCGTGATGGATTGCGGGCGGATTATGTTCGCACAAAACTAACCAGTGTGCGCCGCCCAAAATTGGCAATTTCATTGCCTAAAAAAACACAAGATAACTAACATACCATGAATAATTTTACACCAAGAGCTCAGCAAGTCCTTTCGCTTGCACGCAAAGAGGCAGACCGATTCAATCATAATTATGTGGGGACCGAACATTTACTTTTAGGAATTATCAAGCTGGGACAAGGCGTGGCAGTCAGTGTTCTTAATCGCCTCAACCTAGAGCTTGAAACCGTCCGGATGGAAGTAGAAAAACAAGTGGGAACAGGGCCTGACCAAAAAATGGTTGGCAACATTCCCTACACGCCACGGGTGAAAAAGGTCTTAGCCTTGGCCGCAAAAGAAGCGAAAGCTTTGAATCATAGCTACGTAGGCACTGAACATATTCTGTTGGGGCTTCTACGAGAAGGCGATGGAGTTGCCGCGCGAGTCCTTAAAAGTTTGGATGTAGATATCGAAAGAACTCGGCAAGAAATATTGAAAGAACTTGATCCGAACCTTCAAGAAGCTTCCGAAGGTGAAGCCGTACCTGCAGGCGGTTCTAAAGAGGAAAAGAAAGGTGATGTCAAAACGCCTGCTCTAAAAGCTTTTGGACGTGATCTCAACGAGCTCGCTCGACAAGGTAAACTAGATCCTATTATTGGACGTCAAAACGAGATCGAACGCGCGATTCAAACTCTCTGTCGTCGCACCAAGAACAACCCCGTTCTCATCGGCGAAGCTGGAGTCGGAAAAACCGCGATCGTGGAAGGGTTGGCACAAGAAATCGTGGCCGGTAATGTCCCGGAAATTCTACGTGACAAACGCGTGATCACACTCGATTTGGCTCTGATGGTTGCGGGAACAAAGTATCGCGGTCAATTTGAGGAACGGATTAAAGCGGTGATGGAAGAGATTCGAAAATCCGGTAATATCATTCTTTTCATTGATGAGTTACATACCTTAGTGGGCGCTGGTTCAGCGGAAGGAACGATGGACGCTTCAAATATTATCAAACCCTCACTTTCTCGAGGAGAACTCCAGTGCGTGGGAGCTACCACCATGAATGAATATCGGAAATATATCGAGAAAGACGCCGCGCTCGAACGTCGTTTTCAAGTCATCCGAGTGGACGCGCCTACGGTGGATGAAACCATTGAAATTCTCAAAGGATTGCGTCCCAAATACGAACAACATCATAAAGCCAAACTGACGGACGAAGCGCTCGAAGCTGCTTCTCGCCTTTCAGATCGATATCTTACAGGACGTTTTCTCCCAGACAAAGCGATTGATATTAT
>CAYVFJ010000285.1:0-3069 GCA_964450905.1 uncultured Verrucomicrobiota bacterium | reverse complement strand
CAGGCCATCTCATCCTTCAAACCTCTCTTAACCGCGTCATGCACCTCATTCACCTCCGCGTCGGTCAACGTCTTCTGCGGATTCTGAAAGAGGAGTGAGTACGCCAGCGATTTCTTGTCCACTCCAATCTTCTCTGCCAGGAATATATCAAATAACTCTACTTGTTGCAAAAACACACCCTTATTTTCTCCAAATTTTTTTGCTAGACGTTTCAGGATTTCTTCAATAGGCTTGTGGGCTTGGTGTCGGTTTACGGTAAGCGCGATGTCTCGTCGGATCATTGGATAGTTCGACCACGGTTTATATGGGTGGATTATGGTTTGTGAGTTCATCAACCATTCGCAATCTAGTTCAGCATAAAAAACGTCAACAGAAATCTTTGATGGGAGAAGAAAGTTTTTAGAAACTTTACCCATGACACCTACTTCTTTATTTTTGTTCGCCAAAGCAAAAGCCGCGCCGCTCTCAAAAAATGGCCTATTGATCGATGGGCGTTCCTTTTGTTCCACCATCTCAAGACATAAATATTCTATCAACACATCCAGAATGCCTTTGAGATCATAAAAGTCGCACATCCATTCGCGTGTTTCTTTTTCCCAAGAAGCGCCTTGGTTTTTCGTCCCTGCCAAAATGATTCCAAAAGACGGGCACTCCATCATTTTGCCTTCTTGGAATCGAAAAACCTTGCCTATTTCAAAGAGGGCAACCCTTGAATTTTTCGCGGTTAAATTCAATCTGACAGCTTCAAACAATCCTGTAAAAAGAGAAGGTCTCAACGTATCCATATCGGAAGACAATGGATTTGCCATCAAGTAAGAATCGATTGATTCATCACGATGAATATCACGAAATTGGCTGGACGAGATCAGGGAATAGTTTAACGCTTCATCCAATCCCAGTGCGCGGGCGATGGCTCTCAATTTGCGTGAGAACACATAACAATCACTGTCACGGATGGTTGAAACGGCTGCTGAAGCGCAGCTCCCACGAATATTTTCGATGCCATGAATACGACCGACTTCTTCGATAAGATCTACCTCTCGTTCAAGATCCAAACGGTAAGAAGGCGGTTCAACCTCACAAGAAATCGGTTCGAATCCATCTCCTCCCATGAGTGGATACTCCTTTGTTGGATATTGAATCGAGGTCACTTTACATTCCAAACGTCTAAGAATGTCATTCATTTCTTTTGAGGAAAGAGAAGTTCCTAAAAGAGATTGAACTCGAGAATAACGGCATATTATTTTTTGCTGAATCGGAGGTTGTGATCTTACATCGATCAGTGGACCGTCCAGCACGCCTCCAGCTATTTCAAGAATCAAAGCTGTTGCGCGTGGACTGGCCCATCCAGCCAACTCGACATCCACACCTCGTTCGAACCGATAGGAAGAATCCGTGGAAACACCCAGAGTCTTGGATGTTTTCCTGATGCTCGAAGGTTGAAAAGTGGCTGATTCAAGAAGAATATCTGTGGTACCCTCAGAAATCGCCGTTTCTTTGCCGCCGATCACGCCCGCCAAAGCAACCGCCCGTCGTTGATCTGCAATCACCAACATAGAAGATTGTAATTCACTGGTGACCTCGTCCAAACGAATTAATTTTTCGCCTTTTCTGGCCAATCGGACAATGATTTCTGGACCTTCGAGCAACTTAAGATCAAATGCATGAAGCGGTTGACCCATTTCCAAAAGAATATAATTAGTAATATCTACCACATTCGAGATGGAACGTTGACCCAGAGATTCCAATCGTCGACGCAACCAATCCGGACTAGGCCCAATTTTTACATTTCGAATCACTCTCCCCGTATAACGCGGACAAAGGAGGGGCGACTCGATCTTGATCGACACCTTTGTCTGACTCATAGAAATTTTGTCGAGCTGTCTCTTTCCGTCTTCCGAAAGAAGAAGATGCGGATTCAGAGGAGGTAAATCTGCCAATGCAGCAATTTCCCTAGCCAATCCCCAGTGACTTAATAAATCGGGACGATTGGGGGTAATTTCCAAGTCGAGAATCGTGTCATTCAAGCCAAGCACATCCACCAGAGGCAGTCCTATTTGAGTTTCAGGAGATAAAATCATCAAACCTGAAGCCTCTTCAGCAAGCCCCAATTCCTTTAAAGAACACATCATACCTTCCGACTCCACCCCACGTATTTTGGAACGTTTCATTTCCATCCCGTTGGGTAATTTTGTGCCCGCAAGCGCCAATGGAACTTTATCACCCACCTTATAGTTTTTAGCGCCACAAACAATTTGCTTTTTTCCGGCGCCTGTTTCTACTTCGCAAAGAGAGAGACGATCCGCATTGGGATGAGGATCAGACTTTAAAATTTGGGCGACGATCACCTGTTCCAACCCCTGACCTTGTTTTTTGATTCCTTCGACTTCGATTCCGGCCATGGTTAATCGGTGAGACAACTCTTCCATCGACCAAGTCAATGGAACCAACTCTTTAAGCCAGCAAAGTGAAAATTTCATAAAAGCTTAAGCTACCAGCGATCCACCCTAAGCTTCAAGCTTTCAATAGAAACCATTGCAATCATTGCAACCGAAAGCAGAAAATTTAAAAAACCACTTACAACACACTCTTTGTTGACACTCGGGAATTGGCAAGTTAGTTTTCATGAGTACTCATGACACCCTATGAATCATCTTATTTTCTGGTTGCGGCCTTAATGGTTGGGGCTCTCTGTTTTGCGGCTGCGCCTGTGATCCTATCATCATGGTTGAGACCTCGGAAACCTTCGGCCATTAAGCAAGAAATTTTTGAGTGCGGCCTTGAGTCCAAGGGAGACGCTTGGGTTCAATTCAAAGTTCAATATTATATCTATGCTTTGATTTTTGTTATTTTTGATTTGGAAACCATTTTTCTACTTCCATGGGCGGTGGCTTTTAATCAATTAGGTTTGTTTGCTTTTGTGGAGATGATTATTTTTTTGTTGGTGCTGGTAGGTGGGCTTGTTTGGGCATGGGGTAAAGGCGTTTTAGAATGGAAATAAATTGAGTTTTTAATTTTGAGTTTAAAACATTTAATCTCGATTATTAAAATGCCAAAAAAACTCTCAAA
>CAYVFJ010000284.1:0-4481 GCA_964450905.1 uncultured Verrucomicrobiota bacterium | reverse complement strand
GTCCGGACCCCTGATTTCAATCCAATTCAGCCGGGTGCCCATCACCGTTCGCACCCCATTCTGACACCGGATGATGGAATCCGGCCTTCCTTCATAATGAAAAATAACCGATCGTTTCGGCTGCTCCCCGCCTTGTGCTCCTGGCAAAATCCCAAATTGCACTCCATTACTATCGTAACCCGTGTATTCGATCTTCGACGGATAATAGGCAAAGGAAAACGGCTCTACAGGCTCAAGATTGGAAATCCAACTACATCGCATGTAGTTCCCATGATCCCACACTTCCGAAAGCACCCAGACCTGAACTACATCTGAATAAAGAGTTCCGTTCTCACTAATTCGACGCCCATCCAAAGCCTGATACATCATCGTCTGGCCCTCTTTAGTTTCCACACTCCATCTCCGCAAATTATGCGCCGAAAAAGGATCCGCAGTATCTCGATAAGCCGTGACTCGCGCCATCCGATCGTTCCTCGTCCGATATTGTTCACCCACAGTACCGCTCGTGGTTGGATGATCCAACTTCACAAGCTCCTCACCATCCAAATAAAAAGTATCGTCATTATCAAAATCTACCGCATCGACAATCCCGTTAGTTAAAAGCCCCTTGCCCCCACGCCGAATCTCAGAAAGACCATTCAACATCCAACCCACACCCATCAATCCATTCCCACCACTGCTATTGTAAACCAAAGAAAGATGAGGCTCCATCCCGTTGCGTCCCGGAAGCAATTCAATGGGAATTTCACACGTCAATCCTCCATCATTAGTCACCTCGGGTGTGCATGGAATATATCCCACCGGCGAACTAGGATCAATCGGGTTCCGAGGAAACCCAGGAATCGGCGGTGGAATCGGATGCGAAGTTGGACTACCCCCTTTTCCACTACTCCCCCCACGATCATCCGCTTGAATCTGAATATTCAATAAAGCCATTCCAAAAATTAAAACCATCCACAACAAACTAATTTTCAATTTCATTTTCATAAATAATTCCTATGTTTAAAACTCCTCACCACGCACTATTTGCCAAAACTGTTCGACATCATGATAGAGGCGTCCTTTTAATAGATAGTTTCCTGCCAACATCAAAACTTAACAAAAATTTGCAATTATTTTTTAACGCAGGTTGTTCTCTCTGAGAAGCGAACTTCTGGTTCTTCCGGATTTATTGTGGGTACGCTGGGAGAACAGATGGGATGAGAAAATTGACGAATGGATGTGATAAATCCTACTAAGCATAGTTGCTTAAAGAAGCTGCTGGCGCAACCTGTTCAGACACAAGGAGCTTGCACGGCTGAAAAAACGGCATCCATCACGCCATCGCCTTTCTTTTTAGCTACTGGAACGCATGTTTTTTACCCACAGCGGACCCGGAAGAACCTTTCAGAAGTTTTTTTGATTTTCGGTAGAAATCCTGGAAAAGCTGAAATTCTAAAGCAATTCTCTTCATCCTTGTATTTTAACCATATTTTGGATAAAGAACAAACATGTTTTATCCATGATTGGCTAATATTGGCATCTAAAAGAATGACAGTTTGTAACTATTCAGCCTCAAATTTTTATCCGCAGATTACGCAGATGAATGATCACCTCTTTTACGCAAATTTTTTAAATCTGAGTAATCTGCGCAATCTGCGGACAGGCTCTAAATATAAAAATAATTGACAAATACGTTTAATAGCTTATTTTCTAACTTTTCCTAAGTCTCTGCCTTTAGCGTACTTTAGCGTTTTTAGCGGGCCTATCTGCTCCTTTTTTTTATTCTTAAGGCTTATAGCTTGAGGCTGAATAGTTACGAATAATCCTTGATTGCTGACGCGCTAAAGTTTGATGATGAAAAAGAAAAGCCGTCTAACGGCCTCTTGGATTTTTTCAACTCAAAAGATCCTCCAGAGAAAGGATTCGGTCGAAGTACCCGCGGTGGATAAGTTTGTTGTCGGCGCCTTCGGTTGTAATGAATACTTTTTGAATGGTGCGATTTTCAGGATTTGAGAAAAGCTCTAGCTTACGTTCAAATTCAGGGATTACTTTTTTAGCCAATGAGGCAAGTAAATAGCGTTCATTGGCTATAATATCAAAATGCTATTTTGGCCAATTAGCTCTATAAAACCTCTTATTGGCCAACAACAACCATGGATCCGTTCAGATCGATCCTTTCAAAATATTTGTAATGGAGAGTGTAACTGGCTCTTGACTCCTGAATTCTTACTCCTCTTTTTAGGTTCAAGACAGTAAGAATGCAGGGGGAAGTGAGAGAAGTGGCGGATCTTCGTTCCACACTAGAGAACAACGAGCCTTCCACGATCACTATCGTGCAAAGACGCGATTTTACTAAAACAAAACCTATTTTTCATATTGTATAAACCGATATAGGCGTAAAATTAATATGATCAACTATAATTTTACGCTAAATCAGTCTTTAATGGTTACAAAATGAAGTTGAAACTGACGCATCGGATCGCCTTTTCGGAAAATGTCCATCGACGTGAGAGATTGCAGTTCAAATGGAATCCATAGATCAGGATAATGATGAAGGAACTTCATCGAAGGATGGATTTGTCCATAATGAACTTCGCGAATATAGAAGAGGCCCGAAGAAGGAATCTGCAGCGGAAGAGGAATTTCTTTGCGACAGCGCACACGATAGGTTTTTCCTAAAAGATATTGAAGTTGATATCGAGCAGAACAGGTGTCTATCCATATTTCCCGTGAGGGAGATGATTCAAGAAAAGGCCGAATTTTTTGAACCCAATCTTTCCATCCCATTTGCTGGTAATGAGGATGATTTCTAGGAAGAAAAGAAAAATCTAATTTTCTAAGAAATCGCGGATTATAAACTGTCACACTCATCACAAGACCGTAAATCACGAAAAACAGAAAAAAGACCCGCGTCCAACGTTTTTGTGGAATCATTAAATCAAAAAAATACTTGCTGATTTGGTTTGTCAATACGAGAAAGGTTCCAGAACTACACACCACAGGAAACCACCAGGAGAGAGAAGGAAACCGAGAGCCGATCAGCCATCCTAAAAGGGTCAGAAAAGATGAAAAAGGATGGGATCGCAAAGAAAGGAGCGCGCCGATCCAAAGAGGAAATCCTAATAAACTATAATAAATCCACGTAAGGATGGGTAAGGATATTCCGAAGGCAGCGTGTTCAAAGATTTGTTGGGGTGATCCTAAAAAAGAAAGTTGTGAAATCAGAGGAACCGTCATTGAAATAAAAACAATGCTCCACAAATCTGTGGATCGATTTCTTTTCCACACAAAAAAACTCAAGCATCCAAGCCAAAAAGATTGTAAAAACCATGGAAACCCCCAAAGGGATAAGGGAGAAGAACCAAAAAGATAGAACCACCCTTTTGCCACAGCGCCAGCAAAGGGGTCAGTCCTTGAAAATTGAAATGGATCTAACACAGCTAAACACCACAGGCGCGCCGACTCTAAAGGGACATCGAGCTGGGTCGTCGCAGTCCATCCAAGACGAAGAAGTTGAATCCCGATCAGCGCTAAAATAGGTGGCCAGACTGTTTTAAGGAGAGAATATGTCCGACGACGATTTTCATGATGTTCAAGAAAAGTTTTTGCACGACGCCATAGCAGCCGTCCGTTAAAGAAAAAAACAGTGCCCAATCCCGTTCCGAGAATAGCCGAGCCAATCACATCACTTGGATAATGAACGCCAACATAAATTCTAGCTATGCCTATAAAAAAAGCGCCGACCAAAGGAATCCAACGCCACTTTTTAAGAAGAAAAAAGAGAAGGGTTGCGACCAAAAAAGCGTTGGCTGTATGTGAGGACGGAAAGGAATAACCGCCGGTAGCCCCGCTGGCAAGAGCACGAACATTTTCAAGAACTGCGGCCGGCCGCGGCCGGGCAATCCATTGTTTAAGCGGATTAAAGATAAAAGCGTCCCCTATCATAAGAGATGCTGTCACAACAAAAGCGATCAGCCAATAACGACGGTGACTTGAAAAGGCGAGCCAACCTAATCCAAGAACAAGAAACGGAAGAAAGGGAGCAGCGTGATTGAAGAGCGGAAAGAACCAATCCGCAAAAGGATTCGCGAAAGTTTGATTGATAAGATGAAAAAGGTTTTCGTCTATCTCTTGAAGAAAATGAAACATTTTTTAAGATAGTTTTAGGTTCTTAATTTTTAGTTTTGAGTGATAGAATTGGAACTCACATTCGTTCTCAAGTATCCATGCACCGATAAGATACGGCCATCTTATAACTTAAAACTAAGAACTCAAAATTAAAAACTCAATTTCAACCATGGTATGATTTGACATGACGAGCAACATCCACGAAAGGCGCTGTCCAAAGGGTATCTTTATTTTCTCCAAGCCATTTTACAAATGGTTCATGTTCGTTGGCCTCAATAAACGTCCCGTGAGTTCCTTTCCCGACGCCATGAAACATGTAAGTGATCCATCCACCCGTTTGGATCGCTTCTTCCACTTCCCCTTTTAAGTCT
>CAYVFJ010000283.1:0-3379 GCA_964450905.1 uncultured Verrucomicrobiota bacterium | reverse complement strand
GCTAATCTTATATAATCTTATATAGTTAGACGATATGAAAAGAAATGGCCGATTTGATCAGAGACTTCGGAACGTTCCCGCAAAGGTTTGGGAGAAGATTGCAAAAATTGATGAATTAAAAGGGAGCTGGATTTCAGGCGCCCAATTGAGTCCCCAAGTTTTAGGACGGCTGAAAAAATCGGTTTTGGTCACTTCCACAGGAGCTTCCACTCGAATTGAGGGTGTTAAACTTTCCGATCAAGATATTGAAAAATTCTTGAGAGGGATTGCTATTCAGAAATTTTCGGACCGCGATAAACAAGAAGTCCAGGGTTACTACGAATTACTACAAAATGTTTTTGAATCATGGAAAACCCTTCATTTAACGGAGGCGACTATCAAACATTTTCACCAGGAACTTCTCAAATATGTAGAAAAGGATCGATTTCATCTCGGAGAATATAAAAAGCGAGAGAACAAGGTTCATATGATTAACCATGCAGGAGAATCGATTGGAATCCTTTTTGACACGACTCCTGCCTATTTGACTCCGAAAGAAATGCAAGAACTCGTGGAATGGACTCGAGATTCTTTAGGACAAGGAAGACATCATCCTTTATTAGTCATCGGAAATTTCTTAGTAGAATTTCTTAATATCCATCCATTTCAAGATGGAAATGGTCGGCTCTCTCGGGTTTTAACCAACCTTCTTCTTCTGCGAGCAGGATATCTTTTTATGCCCTATATTTCCCACGAAAAACTGATCGAGGATAGTAAGCCAGAATATTATTTGGCTTTAAGAAAAAGTCAAAAGACAATCAAAACGTCACGAGAAAATATAACTCCATGGCTCGACTTCTTTTTAACGATTTTTCTAAAACAATCTCAGTTGGCAGTTGAACTTCTTTCCCATGAAAATGTGGAAAAACTTTTTTCACCGAAGCAAGAGATTGTTTGGAATATCTTTCGAAAAGCCATTGAAATCACACCTCGCGAAATCGTTCAGCAGACGAAAATCGCTCGTCCAACCGTCAATCAAATATTAAATCGATTGCTCTTGTTTAAAAAAATTGAGCGCCTCGGTCTTGGGAGAAGCACCAGATATCGAGTGTTCCGAAAATAGGGAATCAACCCAATGAATGATCATTCTCTATCTTTACTCATCTGGATGAAGGATCATTGCTGTAAAAGTGAAAGTATCGATTATCTAGATGATGAGGATTAAACTCCTCATAACAGTTCGGGAACTTCTTGTGCCGATTTCAAAAGAAGAAGAATGGGTAAAGAAGATCGGGGTTTCTCTCACTCCTATTTCAGGGGGAGGTCACCTCAATACGTCTTTTAGATTTACAAAATTCGATCCGTTATTTGAAAAGGTTTTAGAAATTCTAGAAGAATCAAGAAGGGCGTTTTAGGAAAGAAAAGGCATGGTATTAAATTGCCATCTTAACCTCTTTCGTGTAGGTTGAGTCAGTATGAAAACTTCAAGGACAAATCGCATAAAAACCATTTCCTTTGATGAGATCTGTAAAATGAAAGCGCGCGATCGAAAAAGGGATTGGGATCGTCTTGCTCGGAAAGAAGTGACGCCGAGGCAACTTCAAGAAGAGAATTCCATCATACCATTTTCGAGCAGATTTAAGATTTTGAATTTAAAAAAAATTATTCGGTCTTATCGAACAGAAAACCGTTGCCGAGCGAGCGTTTCATAAATTGACCCGTTTTTGAAAACAAGTCGTCATTCTACAGTTATTGAGGACTATGATGCAGTATTAGAAATTCCAGACAAAGATGGTCTTCCACGCATTATTTTGGGAGGGCAGGCTGTTAATATTTGGGCAAACCATTACTTCCATATAGAGAAAAATTTGTCAGAGTATTTACCGTTCACAAGTAAAGATCTTGATATTTTTGGCGTCGATCAGGACGTTTATGAATTAGCCCAGAGAACAGGTTTCAAAATGGAACGTGTAAAAAAGGGCACTCCCACACCTGCTGTGGGAGTGCTTTTTATGCCAGGCAAGGATTTAGAGCCGATCAAAATTGAGGTGCTAAATGGTTTATATGGAATTAATGCAAGCGTTATTAAGAAACGTGCTGTTTTGCTAGAATATAAGGATAAACGAAAATTCCGTGTTCTTGATCCGATCACTATCTTGGAAGCAAAAATCCAGAATGCGGTATATTTATCGCAAGATAAACCAGGAAGAGAACGGCAAGATGTGAAGCACATGAAAATGATGATTTATTGTGTGCGTGGATTTCTTCGCGATCAAATTAGAGAAGTGGATAAGGGTGGTTTGGCATCAAGAGATTGTATTGATTCACATGAACAAGCACTGAAAGTCATCAGTAGTAAAGCAGCTATTAAAGCATCGCGTCTGTATGCCGTCCACTGGATTGAAACCATGCCGCTCAAGGAATTACAAAAATCCGACGAACCAAAATTGAAAAATTTTGTTGAAAAACGTTTGTCACGTTGGATTCAAAGGATAAAAATTGTAAAATAATGATAGTGAAAATATATGAGATTAGCTTCTGTAAAAAAACCGTTTGGTACGGTTTCTTTTGAATGCATCAAATCTGAATACTCAGGATCTATTGATTGTCCAACTTTTTGATCTCAGGCGATCTGGAATGTAAGCTTCGAATTCGTTGGAACATAGGTTCTATCGTTTCAACCTTTCCAGTCAAACGATATAATTCAGCAAGCCGAAGAGCAATCGCAACGTGATCTTCAGCAGGAAAGGGTCTAGAAATTGTGATCTCAAGTTCTTGAATCGCTTGATTTCGATCATGTTTATGATCCACAAGAATTTGACTAATCATCATATGCGGAGCGGCATGATCTCGATCATACCTCATCCATTTCCGACAAGTTTCAATACATTCATCAAACCTCTTTTCCCTGAGCAATCGTTCTACTTGAAGCTCAAATTGCGATCGCGGATCAAAATTCCCGCCTCTCACCTCACTCTGAATGTAGTTTAAGAACTCATCTACCACCTTATTCCCGATAAGACGATACCAAACGACTAAAAGAGCAAGACCCAGGAGCAGTACGCCCATGTTCAGCACAAAAGTCGACCAATCTCCTGATGTTAGGTTGGGTGTGACATACAAAACAAAAATAAACGCGATTAAAAAGAGACTCGTTCCAATCGTATAAAAAAAATATTGCTGAGTTTTTTCGTTCATTTTTAGGACCATCTTTTCCAAAGCATACTTAATACAACAGCGGTGGAAAAACAACCTAAGATTGCCCAAGTTATGTTGGTCAACGAGCATGATCATTGCTATAAAAATCAAGTGTTAACGCCAAAACTTAGAATGATTTAAACAAAAACACGCGCTTGCCTGGAAGGTTATCAAATGTTAGTCTTCCGGCGTGAGCAATAAG
>CAYVFJ010000282.1:0-4031 GCA_964450905.1 uncultured Verrucomicrobiota bacterium | reverse complement strand
ATTGACCGAGAATTGACGAAATGGCGGCTTTACTCTCGTGAAAATGGGAACTTCAAATATCTTCCAGGCACTTATACGATGGTCGGACGAGATTGTTGGTGGGGGCGTTGCACTTTTTGCTCATGGACAACGACTTTTACTAATTTCCGTTGTCGTACCGCTCAACAACATGCTGATGAGATAGGTCATTTAATTGATTTAGGGATACGCGAAGTTTTTGATGATACGGGCACATTTCCAGCAGGCGGCTGGCTAAAAGAATTCTGCAACGAAGTGATCCAACGTGGATATCATCGTAAAATAACCTTGGGTTGCAACATGATTCCTGGAGTGTTATCTCAAGAAGATTATGATCTGATGGGTAAAGCCAATTTTCGTTTTGTGCTTTATGGTTTGGAATCGGCCAATCAAACGACCTTAGATCGTATCCATAAGTTAGGAATGGCTGATAAACTTGAAGAATCGATGCGAATGGCTAAACAAGCAGGGTTGATGCCGCATGTCACATGTATGGTGGGCTATCCTTGGGAATCAAAAGAAGAAGCTCAACGCACCATCAACCTTACTCGAAATCTTTTTAATAAAGGTTATATCGACACCCTTCAGGCCACGATTTGTATGCCTTATCCTGGCACTCCACTTTTCAAGGAATGCAAAGAAAAAAAATGGTTGCGCACAGAAGATTGGGATGATTATGGAATGCGCGATCCGATCATGAAATGTCCTATCCCTGATCAAGAATTATTAGATATGACCCGAGGCGTTTATAGTAGTTTTGTCACGCCACGTTTCATTTGGAAACAAATCGTTTCAGTGCGCAACTTTGAAGATATCAAATATCTGTTGCGTGGAGGAATGAGAGTGTTGGGACATCTCACAGATTTTAATTTTCTTGGATTGGGTCAAAAACAAACTCGCGAAATGAGAAAGAGCATCAAGGGAAAAGAAGAGTTCGATGAACCTGTAAGCGATCAACCGCCTCCAGAACCTCGCGGTCGAGTCGCTCGTCCCCTCCCACAATCTCGCGCTAAACAGATGGTTGTGGAGATGGAACCTAGAAATAATTCGTAGTCGCAGTCCGATTCAATTGCTTCGTCGGGTGGATCTTCTGGCTGAACATCGCGTGACCTTAGAAATAACAGCCCCCCCTACTCGGCCATCCAGTATAAGATACGTCCGCAGTTGGTGCAAGTCACCAGTTCCGATCCATCTTGCGCGTGATGAATCTCCTGGGCTGTCAGTTTCAAATGACAACCCATACACATTCCATGAGAAATCCGGACCACCGCGTGTCCATTTTTACTTTTAAAAATACGTTCGTAACGACTCAAAATAGTCTCGTCAATATCCGCAGAAAGATGATTTCTCTCTTCTTTCAGTTGGAGATCCTGTTTTTCGATCTGAACCGATTTTTCTCCTAAATCTTTGCGTTGAATTTCAATTTTCTGAAGCGCTTCTTTCAGTTGAATCTCTAATTCCTTAAGAGTCGACTGAAGTGATTCTGTTTTTTCCATCAGTTGCAACTCAGAATCCTCAATTTTATGAACTTCACTTTCGATATGGGTAATTTCATTTTGAAGCGCGTGAAATTGATCATTATTTTTAATCTCCAAAAGTTGACCTTTATATTTACGGGCAAGTTCTTCTTTCGTTGAAACTTCCATTTCCAATTTCTTACGATCTAAATCTATGCGTTTCATCTCTGTCTTCACCTGTTCCACGGCATCTCTTGCCGTTTTTTCCTGACGACTCAATTCTTTTAGTTCTTCGGGTATCCGCACGGATTCCGCGGACAAACGCATCAATCGCAGGTCGCGATCTTGTAAGACCAATATTTTTTCGAGGAACGTGTTCATGATTTTCCTAATGCTTTAAGGACATATTTAGCTAAAATGTCACTCTCTAAATTGACAAAATCGCCTTTTTGTTTCCAGCCTAGAGTTGTTAATTTTAAAGTATGAGGAATGAACCATACTCCAAAACTTGAAGGTTTTACGATGGCAACAGTTAAGCTCACTCCATCGATGGCAATACAACCTTTTACCGCTAAATATTTCATGAAAGATCGGGGTGGTTTAATTTCGATATAAACATCCGATTTTTTTTGTAACCTAGATGAAATCTGTCCCACCCCATCAATATGTCCTGACACCAAATGTCCGCCCATGGACTCTCCATAACATAAAGATCGTTCAAGATTTACTTTTTCAGGCAGATGACCATGTTTGAAAGAGGTTTGTTGCCATGTTTCTCCTAAAAGATCAAATTCAAATGTGGATCTTCGATTTGAAATAACCGTGAGACAACAACCATTCACGGCCACTGAATCTCCAATTTGAATATTCCGTCCCCATCCTTGATGACGAACTTGAATTCGAATTCCGGCGTGAGAAGGTTTGATTTTTGTGATCAAGCCCTGTCCTGTGACAATCCCAGTAAACATGAGGGCTTCTTTTTTGAAAGTTAATAACGGTAAAAATCGGGTTTATAGGGGCCGTCCACGGGAATTCCCATATAATTCGCTTGTGCCTGAGTAAGTTGGGTTAGTTTTATTCCAAGCTTATCCAAGTGAAGTCTTGCAACTTTTTCGTCTAATCTTTTGGGAAGCATATAAACTTGAACTTTGTATTTTCCAGTTCCACGGTTCTCCCATAACTCGATCTGCGCCATCACCTGATTGGTAAATGAAGCGCTCATCACAAAACTAGGATGACCTGTTGCACAACCTAAGTTCACCAATCTTCCCTCAGCTAAAATTGTCACGCGTTTGCCGTTAGGCCACTCGACTTGATCCACCTGTGGTTTAATAGGATAACGTTTCAATTTGGGATCGTCAAAGAGACTGGCCACATCAATTTCCAAATCAAAATGTCCAATGTTACATACAATCGCTTGATGTTTCATGGCATCGAGATGTGGACGTGTAATCACATCCCGACAACCTGTGGCGGTTACAAAGATATCTCCTTTAGAAGCAACCTCATCCATCGTGTTCACCTCATATCCCTCCAAAGACGCTTGAAGAGCGTTGATAGGATCCACTTCTGTAATCATCACGCGAGCTCCTTGTCCACGAAGTGATTGGGCACAACCTTTGCCCACATCGCCGTAACCACATACCACAGCGACTTTACCAGCAATCATGACATCTGTAGCTCGTTTAATCCCGTCCAGTAAGGATTCTCGGCAACCATATAAATTATCGAACTTAGATTTTGTGCATGAATCGTTCACGTTAATCGCAGGCACTTTTAATGTTCCTTTTTGCAGCATCTGATATAAACGATGCACGCCGGTTGTTGTTTCTTCACTCAAACCATAAATGTTTTCTAAAAGTTTTGGATATTGATGATGCACCATGGCTGTAAGATCGCCTCCATCGTCAAGAATCATGTTAAGCCCTTTTCCATCCGGCCAGAAAAGGGTTTGCTCAATGCACCAATCAAATTCTTGAGCGGTCATTCCTTTCCAAGCAAAGACAGGGATTTTGGCTGCTGCAATTGCGGCGGCCGCATGATCTTGCGTGGAAAAAATATTACACGAACTCCATCGCACTTCCGCGCCCAGCTCGATCAGCGTCTCGATGAGCACGGCCGTTTGAATGGTCATATGTAGACATCCCGCAATTCGAGCGCCTTGAAGTGGTTTTTTACCTTTGTATTCCTCGCGTAACGCCATAAGACCTGGCATTTCAAATTCCGCGATCACGATCTCTTTTCTTCCCCAATCAGCCAAATGAATATCGGCGACTTTACAATCGGCAAAATTAGATGGCGCTGTAGGTTTGTTTTTCAAGGGATTTTTGTGTGTTGTTTCAGAGAGTATCGTGGGCATAAGTATAAATAGATTAAAGGTTGAGTTTTAAAGAAAAGACCCAGCTTTTCTGTTTTGGACAGAGCAGGATGGCAAAAAAGATCGTGTGAAGCAATGTTTCTTTGATCGCTAAGAATAGGATCCCCAGAATTGGTCGGTAGAAATTCCGCCTCCACCTGTCCCGGCCGAAGTAGCATCTTTGGTTGTGGTAGACACAC
>CAYVFJ010000281.1:0-3737 GCA_964450905.1 uncultured Verrucomicrobiota bacterium | reverse complement strand
TGTTTGGAGAACATCGTTTGGATCACTAAAGGTAATGCCACCATTGTACGTCAAAAGAGTGATGCCTGTGCCAGATTGAAGTAAAATTCGATCACCACTAATGTCGTTAATCGTAATTGTATTTGTTGCCTCGAGGTAAATGTTCGCTCCTTGAAAACCTTCGAGAATACTTTTCGAAAGAGTGTTAGCACCGACAGAATCCGTCTGGAGAATATATCCACTAGGATTTGGGGGTGTTGCGGTTGTAAGAGTATCATCCAAAGCGCCCGTTCCCGAACCTCCATTGATAATCGTAAGATCCGCTGGATCTAAGAGCAACGTTCCCGATGATCCCAGTTTTGCGGACATATCCACATTCCCTGTGAAATAGAGATTTTGTTTGCCGGAAACTTCTGCAAAACCACCATTGCCACCATTCTGCCCGCCCTTTCCAGAAATCGACCCATAAAATTGAGTGGTATCATCTGACCAAACAATCACTTTACCGCCATCACCGGAAGTGAGAGCATCAGCTTTAATCATTGATTCAGGTCCCACATAGGTTTGAGAAGCATTTTGTATCTCAGGATTCTTTCCCTGATAATCTCCACCAATCAAAGCGGTTCCGCCGCCTGCGTCACCGCTGACATCGACGATCCCTTGATTGTACACAACCACTTGTTCGCCTAACACTTGAACCGTCCCTCCGATATTTCCAACACCAACCCCTGCTGCGTCAAGTGTTCCTGAATTTGTCACCAAATTCAGTCCGTCTACCCCCACCCCACCATCTAATAAAATCTTTCCACCGTCGCCGTTGCTGTTTTTGGCAATAATTTGACCTTCATTTTCAATGCTCCCGCCGTTTGCTTTTAAAATCACTTTGCCTTCAGTTAAAAGCACACCTGAAGTTCGTACCACACCCCGATTCTTAATCGCCATCGCATAAACATTATTCCCCGCCGCTTTTAATTCCGCAGCCACCGCATCGACTGTTCCTTCGTTCAACACGCCGTAATCAGTAAGCAATGAGCCGTTCGAAGTAAGCTGCGAAGGTCGGACATGCAGACGTTCATCCCCAGCTTGGGTCAGTAAAACATCGTTTCCAGCCGCGATACCTACCCTTCCGTTTGCCGCTGAAATCGATCCGTAATTTTCTACTTTGTGTGCCACTAAAAAGACATCGCCGCCAACAGCATTGATCACTCCAAAATTCTGAATACTTGCGGTCGATGTCCCAAGAAAATTCATGTCGCCCCCAGCTAAAAACTCTGAGTTACTAATATCCAAAGTCGAAGCCATAAATGATGAGGTATCAATCCGCGCGTCTGATCCAAAAATAAATCCGTTTGGATTGATCAGATAAAGTTTGCCATTGGAAGATAAGGTTCCAAAAATAGAGGTCATATCCCCACCTGTAATCCGTGATAAAGCGGATGAATCCGAAGACGGCATGTTGTATCGGGTGGTTTCGCCGAGAGCAATATCGTGACTCGTAAAGTTATAGATCGCCGCATTGGATGATTGATCAATGGTAAAGGTGCTTCCGCTCGTGGAAGAAGAAGCAGATCCAACCACGATTTCCATGCCAATCGGATTCGCTCGAAGCGGTAGAGTGATGGTTGCAATCAACATCCAAATGATGATGATTTGATGTGCTAGACTTATTTTTTGGTTTGTTTTCATAATTTAGATAAGAGTTAGAAATTAGAAATTAGAAATCCAATCTGCATGTTAGGAAAATAACACATAAATTTCGACAACCGTACACCCTTTTTACGTAAATGCAAGTTTTATTTTTTTGTTTGTTATACTCAACGCGGTCATCAAGCGCTTTTAAATGCCGGGAGAAGCAAGTTTATCAAAGTAAATCTAGCAAAAGATATTTTAAATTTAAGAAAAGAGGCAACCCCACGCAGCGACGCCGAGCACACAGAGTTGAGAAACCAAGCCTTTTATCCGCCACGGCGGATAAACGACTTATCCTGCTCTTCTTAACTCTCTCCGCGAACTCCGCGCATTCCTGCTTGCCACCCCTGCGGTGGCCACCCTCCTCCACTAAAGGGAGGCAGGTTAGTGGTGGTGCGTGAAATAAATCTGATCCGCCTAGGCGAATTAGACTTCACAAAGTAGAAACTAGTGCGCCGGCCAGCGCAAAATTGGATAACACAATCGTATCAAAAATCCACTGTTTACGCTCAGGCATGACAGATATCTTGCTCTATAAAACTGATTTTTTGGACAATTCCATGTTCATTCAACCAAACTCTCATCTCAAGAGCAGTCTTTCCCATCACTTCAGAAAGTTTACCTAAGCTAATAAAACTTCCACGATACGCCTCGAGAGCTTGTCGCTGAGTTTCTGATATACCTGTCGAATCAACCTGATAACAAGCAACTAACGCACGCCTCACTAATTCACCAACTGTTCTGGCTTTGCTCCTTGCAAGACGTTTTAATGCCTTGGCCATCTCTGGTTCAACCTTAATATGGATTGTTGCTGTCTGTGACATTGTGATACCTTTTTTGTAACTATTCAGCCTCAAATTTTTATCCGCAGATTACGCAGATGAATGATCACCTCTTTTACGCAAATTTTTTAAATCTGCGTAATCTGCGCACTCTGCGGACAGGCTCTAAATATAAAAATAATTTGCCAAATACGTTTAATAGCTTATTTAGCGTTTTTAGCGGGCCTATCTGCTCCTTTTTTTTATTCTTATGGCTTAAGGCTTATAGCTTGAGGCTGAATAGTTATCCTTTTTTTATATCTATCAACATCATTAGGTATATAGCATAGACAAGGTTGCTGTCAATCTGAACCAGCGTAAAGAATCACCTCAGATAGGTGCTTTATAATAATCCACAACCTTAAGATCCGGAACGCGAAGAAATTCTGATGTGTTGCGAGTAAGTAAAGGACATTTTGCTTCGAGCGCAGATGCGGCAATCCATAAATCATGAGGTCCAATCAGCTTGCCTCGGTGTTTCAGCACGGAGTAAATTTCGGCATAAATAGAAAGGGTCGTGTCCGATGCCCAGAGCGTACGAAATGATGATAAGAACTCAGCCACTTCTCGAATTTGATGACCCATATAACGTACTCCCCTCAGAAATTCCCCTTTAGCTACCCAAGGCAAGCCGATGACAGCACCCGAGTTTTTTTGAGCAAAATGCGTGGCACTTCCTGGCTTTTTAAGTTCACGCCATAAATCAATTAATAACGTTGTATCGCTTACGTAGTCCAAGGATCTTTTTGGTTTTTCCATTCGCGATCAGAAGAACAAACATCCATTAATTGCTTTTCCTCTTTAGACGAAAGTGGAGATAATTTTTGAACCGCATCCAAAACACTGCCCAGGGTCCCTCTTTTAGGAACCACACGCTCAATGACCTTTGAGAAAGAATCCTTCGTCAATTCTTTCCATACAGAAAGCCTTTCATAAGCCTCTTCTGTTAATGTAATCGTCTTCATGTATACACGAGTACACGAAAACATGGATCGTGTCAATTTAAAAAAAGTGATCACTGAAAGAGATCGCGGTCATTATCTGCGCTTTTCTCAGACTTCAAAACTTTCATCACGCGAGAAGAGATTTTTTCGGGACTTTCAGCGACCCAAAACCAAACATGCCCTCTGTGCGAGATTTCTTTATCTTCATTAAAACTTGCTGTCGCGAAGGAGAGATTTGGGTGGAGACGATGGGATTGATCATGTTTTGATTGTTTGAAGAGCTGGCAATCCGAATTTCTTCATT
>CAYVFJ010000280.1:0-3250 GCA_964450905.1 uncultured Verrucomicrobiota bacterium | reverse complement strand
AAGATAAGTCGTCAGCTCTTTAGCTCGAAGAAATAAAATCACGGAAAAAACGACAAGAAGAAGCATCACGACAACCCCCAAAACTCTTTCATAAAATTGAAGAGCAAAAGCCTTTAGAGAATCGAGATTCATTCTATTTATCTTTCTTTTTATCAGTGGAATGATTTTCCGATTGTTTTTCCAGACGAAATTCCGCCCAATCTATTCGGATGAGCACCTTAATTCTTTCTTGTCCCAATACGTACGGCAGCGCAATGGAATTCACCACCACGGTTTCGTTTGTGGTTGCAGGACTTGTAACACCGCTTTTTCCATCTCCTGTGCTCGATAATTCCTTCATGGAATCAGAGGTCATTTGGAGCTTAAATACGTCCATTTTTATCTTTCTGCCAGCCTTCTCGTCAATGGGCGCCTTCTTATAATTTTCGATCTGGATCACACGCGGAAGAAAAAGATATGGGGAACGCGCAAGCGCATTTAAAAATGATCTTAAAGCTTTTGTATCACAATCCACATCCAAGACAAACGGCATCAGAGTGTAGAGATAACCCGGAACATCGATATAATTCACTTCATCTCCCATTGAAACCAATGGCTCAGCTTCCGGGTTCCATATTTTATCAACACGCGGGCTATCTTCAAATTCTGTCCGGCGAATCAACCGTATTTCAAGGATATGCGATTGAACAGCAAGCGAAACCAATTCCTCGACCGCCGCGAGCTGTTTGAGAATCAAAGGGGTATGCTCATCTTTGGGAGCGGACTCTTGGTAACGTTCAAATCCAAAATAAAATCTGGGTGGACATTGCACTCCATTTTTTTCTAACTGATACAGCATTTTCTGTTGAGCTTTTTGAATTTCCACTTTGCATTTGTATCCCTCCATGGGTGATGCCACAGATGTTTTTTCGCGCATCGGTTTCAATAATTCATCCACTAAAGAGGCTTCTTCCTTGGCTCCCTCACGAATCGTTTTCACGTTTTCCTGAGAAGGAAATGGCTTCCGATTTCGGAGACGCGCAAGGGTTTGTTTTTTTTCTTCGAATTGTTGGGTTACAGACTCATGTTTCTGAAACATTTTGATCAACAAATAAATATTCCCTCCCAACAGAAGGACAAACGCCCCCAAGATTCCCACAAACACAATATTTTTTTTGATAAAGTTCATCTCAATAAGGAATCGGTTTCTTGAGTTTTACTCGAAAACTAAATTTATAAGTCCAATCTGCGGAAACAAACGGGTTGGATCCAATGAACTTGACGTCCTCAAAATAAGGCGATTGAAATAAGTTCGCCCGAAAATCTTCCATCGGTTTTGATAATTCGCTCACACTCAAATTTGGTTTGATGAGACATAAAGCCTGGATCTCAAAATCCGTGATCCCAGGTTTGATCATGGACAAAGCGGCTCCTTTGGTGGGAGGGGGCGTTATTCCCGTTTTTCCCGTGGAACTAGATATCTGAAACGGAACAGCCTTTCCGCCACTTTCTGGTGTGAACTGAACAATCCACACGTCATTGGGAATACGACGATTGAGATCCTCAAAAAACTCTGGCCAAAAATATCTGGCCTGAATCACATGATCCACCTGTTCGGCCTGTGAATGGGCGTCCTTCGCCAATGTCTCCACTTTTTTAAGGTCTGATTCGATGTTAGAAAGATGCGTGATTTCCCCGGAAATATCTGACAGATGTCTTTCCAATAAACCTGCCATTCGCCAATGATAAAACCACCAACTGATAAGAATTAAGAGAATCCCAGCCATGGAAGCCACGAAAAAAGGGATCTTCTTGTTAAATTGTCGGCGTTTGATAATGACAGGAGGGAGAAGATTAATTTCGATGGGACATTCCGTGATCAATCGCAACGCTAACCCCACCACTTCTCCCATGGTATGAGCCTCTTTTTCCAATTCTTCAGGCGGAACTTTGATAGGAATGCTTTGAAAAGGATTAAAATACTCCACCTCAACTTCCATTTTTTCCTTAAAGAAATGTTCCGTGTAGGAAGTCATCGAGGTCCCTCCAGAGAGCAAGAGAAGTTTAGGAGCAGTCCCGTTTTGTTGTTGTTTATAAAAATTAATCGAGCGCGATACCTGGGCATGAAGTTGAGTCATGACATTGCGGATCACTTTGCTCAGTTTGGCAGCGATCTCGTCTTCTGGTTCTTCATAGGCGCCGCCTAATCCGACAAAACCATGGTCTAACTTTAACCGTTCAGCCTCCGAAAAGGAGATATTCATTTCCTGGGCGATGCTTTGAGTGATGGTATTTCCGGCAACAGAAATGCTCCGAGTAAAAACTTTCTTTTCTTCAATAAAGATAAGATTGGTTGTTCGTGCTCCAATATCCAACACAAGAGTGCATCCCTTCAGGGAATCATAGTTATAAAGAGCAGCGTTATAAATCGCGAGGGGAGCGATATCCACAATTTCAACATTTAATCCCGCGGCTTCCACGCAAGAAGTGACTCCTTCGATAATTTCATTTTTAATGGCCACTAAAATGACATCCATTTCCCCCCCCAACTTGCCACCCACCACCTGATAATCCCAAACTACTTCTTCAATGGGAAAAGGAACATTTTGGGCTGCCTCGTAATGCACCATCTGACGGATCTTCGATTCATCCGTAGCAGGCAATTTCATAAAACGCGTGAGCACCATCTGTCCAGATACAGAAACAGCGATCCTTCGCGACTTGAAATTCTTCTCAACGACCAGTTTTCGGAGAGCATCTGTAACTACCAGAAGAGCATCCGAGACAGACAAGCCATGCTCCTCATTTGTTGCGTTCTTTCCCTCCAAAGAAGCGTAACCAAAACCAACCAAAGTTGGTTTTGAGTCCTTTCCTACAATAAACTCACCAAGTTTTAAAGTGCTCGCGCCAATGTCCAGGGCTAGGAAACGTTTGACTGCCATATTCAGGAGAGATTCTTAGGCATTACAAAAAGGTTCAGTAGGAGGGAGCCGGTTGCGCAGGCTTTACCTGTTCATAATATTCAAGATAAGCAGGCATCCACGGGGTTTGTGTCATGTTCACAAGAATTCCTGATTTCGTCCCTTTTACCCAAAATTGACCATTCATCCGTTCGCCATCTTTTCTCCACCATTTTGTGTCAACGACCTCTTTGTACACGACCTGAACGGCCACTTCGGGAATATTTTTTTCTGTTATTCCAGTAATTCCGTATCTGTTGATGGAAGCCGTATCCATAAAAACAGGCACAATATTTTTCTTGCCGGCGGCG
>CAYVFJ010000279.1:0-2622 GCA_964450905.1 uncultured Verrucomicrobiota bacterium | reverse complement strand
TTCCCAGGTCGACGTAATTTTTAATAGGCCACTGTTTGTTTGAGCGCGAGGCTCCGGGATGAATCACATTCCAAGGCGGTGACATTCCTTGGGCAAGACGGTTTTGATTTTTTGGATCTACCTCAAGGTGAGTTTCTATCTTTCCTCTTGAAATTTTGAGGAGATCACAAAATTGAAGGTTACGTTCGATGGCATGTCCAGTGGTATGAGATGGGTTTAACATTTCCGGATTAGCCACCATAAAAGAATAAATGGTGTTGCGCTGGGGTCTTCGAATGATTTGACGGCAACCACTCCACCAAATCAATGGGATCACATCAGGATCGTTTGCATTAGCTACTAAAGCCAAATCAAAGCGTTGATTTTGTAATAAACAAAAAGTTTCTTTAATGCGGCGATATTTTCCATGGTAGGGCAGGGTGACATTGAGATCTGGCTGTTGGGTGAATAAGGGGACTGTAATTTTTGAAACCCAAAATCCGAGATACGCCTTTGGGTAAGCAGCTCGTAGACTACGAATAAGTGGGGTGCATAGAACTGCGTCGCCAATGGCCGTGGTGGCGACGATGAGGATTCGCTGATAACCGTCTCGATAAATTTTGTCTAAAGAAGGCGACTGAATTTTTCCAGCAGACGCTAAACCGCGGTGAAACCAATAAACAAGATGATCTCGGACACGAAAATTCATACTCACACACACCCATACGTTAAGACTTTAGATGGATCAATGTTTATTGAATGTAACGCTTTGGCCGGAATCTTTCGCGCCCCCTTCTCAATGGGTCCCATGGGTAGGTCCATGCTTCCAGAGTTGAGTCCTTCGGACGGATTGGTTGAGGTGATGCGCATGATTTCACGCAGTTGATCGAAGACTTTGGTCGCCAGCTTCAATTGCGTTGGAACAGAAGAAATAGCGCATGTCATGATGCGTGAACAATGATTCGGTCTGTTGTTTTCGGACTGCGTTTTATCTGCAGCTAAATTGTAGTGTATTTCATGATGTCTTTAAGTTTGACAGGTCATGTATTAAACTTTAGTTTTCTTAAAACAATGTCTTACATATTAGTATGAAAATGAAAAGACATATTGGAATGGATTTTGTCCAGAATCTTCTGCGCCGTGGACTTTATACGTTTTCCAGGAAAGATGCATGTCAGTCGTTGAACAGATTTGGCACAGCATTGAATGCCATCCTGAAACGTTTGGAGGTGGCCGGATGGATTATGCCTGTGGATGAATCTTTTTTTTCTGTGATAGATTCTCAGCACCAGACATTGGGCTTTGCGCCACCCGAATATTTCTTAGATAATTGGGCACGGCATCATGGTGTCGAATATTATGTGGCAGGAGTTAGTGCCGCAGCCTTGCACGGTGCGGCTCATCAACGGCCTCAAGTGTATCAGGTCGTTACCAATCACATCTTTCGCCCTCTTCGGAGAAAATCTCTTCATATCGAATTCTTCCGAAAAAAAACTGTCAGTCAAATCATGTGGGAACAAAAAAAGAGCCCTGCGGGTTATTTTCGTGTCAGCACGCCGGAGTTTACGGCTTATGATCTTCTTTTCCTGCCTCGCGCCTGTCCCTCTTTTGATCGAGTGGCCACGATTTTTGTTGAGTTAGGTGAAGTCATGAACGAGAAAAATCTGGCCGCCCTTTGTAAAAAAGGTTGTGAGACAGTTCCCCTTCAACGTCTTGGCTGGTTATTGGATCATACGGGATGGGAAAAACTTACGGCAAATCTCTTTAAAAAGTTAAGGCAACGTCGAATGGTCTGGCGTTCACTTGTTCCGCGCCTTCCAATCCAAGGTCAGCGGAATGCTCGATGGCATATCATCGAAAACACTCAAATTGAGCCTGATATTTAGAATTTCACAAAACCATGATCCCTGAAGCTTTTATTCGTGAATGGAAGTCAGTTGCACCGTGGAAAAATGATGTGATGGTTGAGCAGGATCTCATCATCAGTCGCGCCTTGATTTCCGTTTTTTCGCATCCTTTCCTATCAAAACACCTGGCGTTTCGAGGCGGAACAGCGCTCCATAAATTGCACCTCAATCCTGCTAGTCGATATTCTGAGGACATCGACTTTGTGCAAATCGAACCGGGCCCCATCGGTCCCATTTTTGATGCCATCAAGGAAGCCTTATTGCCTTTTCTCGATAATCCAAGATCGAAACAGGGGCCTGGCGTCATCCGTTTGACTTATCGAATGGAATCAGAAGGTTCCCCGGTTGAACCCATGCGCCTCAAGCTGGAAATTAATTCACGAGAACATTTCACGGTGTTTGGGATTCAGAAACAGGTTTTTTCCATGGAATCCCGGTGGTTCAAAGGAAAATGTGAAATTCCGACCTACACCCTGGAGGAATTGCTTGGAACGAAAATGCGCGCGCTTTATCAGCGGCGCAAAGGACGGGATCTTCTCGATCTCTGGCTGGGCTTGACGCAAGGAAAAGCCAATCCTGCTACGGTGGTTCAATGTTTTCTCCGATACATGAACCTAAAAAGAGCAGTTGAAATTGGAAAAAAGTAAAAATAGCAATCCATTTGCTTAAGAAAGCAGCAGCGTATCTACCCTGTTTTTCGGTCTAAAAGCGGATTCAACCGCTCTCTAATGCCCAA
>CAYVFJ010000278.1:0-7663 GCA_964450905.1 uncultured Verrucomicrobiota bacterium | reverse complement strand
CAATGGATCAAGGACCGATCCAACCCCAATCAATGCTTGATGACCAAATTCCGTTGAAGCTTTGTGAATCATCTCCAAGACATGGGGAGTATTCATCGTAATCTCGATGACATTGACTCCGCCTGCGATCATTGCCTGGATCGCTTTCAACACGTGCTCCGCTTCTTTGAGCCGTATAATGGCAATCACGCCCGAATCAACCATCCTTTTTAACATCTCATGTTTTTTCATTTTAAAAAAATTCTAAACTATCTGCTGATTCGTAAATTGGATCCTTTGATTTGAGCTTCGACTTCATCTAGAGTTGCCCAGTTTGGATCTCCCGGCCATGTATGTTTAAGCGCGGAAAAAGCTACCCCATAATCCACCGCCTTTTTTACGTCGCCAGTTAAGTAGCCATAGATAAACCCGGCGCTAAAAGAATCTCCACCACCCACTCGATCCACGATTTCTAGATGATAATTTTTTGTGTCGTAGAATTGTCCCTGAGCATAAGCAATGGCTGTCCAATTATTTTCTCGCACAGAAAGATCCTCCCTGAGAGTGATCGCAATCACTTCGAACCCATATTTTTCATGTAATTGTATGGCAGAAGATTTGTAGTCTTTTCCTCTGATTCCCAAAACCTTCTCCATATCTTCTTCTGTGCTTATTAAAATATCCGTCCATTGCATCAGAGGCGCCATACATTGGTTCGCTTCTTCCTTGCTCCATAAGTTCGCGCGATAATTCAGATCGATCACGATTTTGCACCCCGCCTTTTTTGCTTTTTTGATAGATTCCACGGTTGCCTCTCTGCAAAGCGGACTTAACGCTGGGGTGATCCCACTGACCATAAAAAGTTTTGACCCCTGAAACAAATGATCCCAATGAACTTCATTTGCTTCGAGAGTCGTAATCGCTGCGTGAGACCGATCATAAATAACCTTGCTCGCTCTCGGTGAAGATCCAAACTCCACGTAATACACGCCGGCTCGTCCTTCCTTACACCAAACAAGATGTGAAGTATCGACTCCCTGTTCACGCGCCTTATCTCTGATCATGTACCCCAAAGGATTCAATGGAAGCTTAGAAACCCAAGCAGCCCGAAGACCTAATCGGCTGACACCTATGGCAATATTCAACTCAGACCCTCCCACATGAACATCCAGAGAATGGGTTTGCTCGAGCCTCATAAAATGAGGAGGCGATAATCGAATCATCGCTTCGCCAAATGTGATCACGTCATACATATTTTGATGGCGACTATAAGGAAGTTAGAGACACGATTTAGCAAGTTAAATTTTAATCTAAATCCATTTTTAAAAATGGCGCTCACTTCAGCGCCGTATAAATCCGATGAACATCGTCGTGCTCATCAATGGCACTTAGAAATTCGGTCACTTCATGTTTTTGTTCCTCCGAGAGGTCGACGAGATTTTTGGCGATATAACTCATTTCTGAGGTGGTTATTGACCATTTTGAATCCTTAAGAAATTTAGAAACCTTATCGAGATCAACACGATCACAAAAAAAACGCGCGCCCATATGTGCGGGAGACAATTCAGAAATCTCTAAGGATTCAACATTTTGGGCGCCTGCTTCGATGGCCACCGTTTCGATATCTAAAGTGGTGTCCGGATGAGAGGCCTCTACGACTCCCATATGATCAAACATCCAGGCGACACTTCCGATCGCTCCAAGTTGACCTGTCTTGAAAAGGTTTCGAATATCGGGAGCCGTACGATTTCGATTATCCGTGAGACATTCGACGATCACAGGCACTTGATGGGGAGCAAACCCTTCGTAAGTGATCAACTCATAGTGGACGGCATCATCGAGTTGGCCAGAACCTTTTTTAATGGCGCGTTCAATGGTCTCACGCGGAACAGACTGTTTCTTTGCGCTTTCGATAGCAGCCCAAAGTCGCGGATTAGAATCCGCGTTTGCGCCACCGATTTTGGCGGCAACCAAGATTTCTTTAACGAGTTTGCCGATCAACGCGCCACGCTTCGCGGAGGTGGCAAGTCGCGGTCCATGTTTCCATTGAGCGCCCATAGCCTTGAGAATGAACTAGAATTTAAAAAAAATAAAGATATTTGGACAACTGGTTCAGACCTTGGCCAAAGGAACCCTCGAAACAGAGATTACAGAACTGACAAGTCTTTTAGAGCAGGCTCTAATTTCTTTGGATGAAGAAACTCGGCTTTTAATCTAAGACAACCTTCTCCATGGGTTATCTTACAAAGAATTAAGTCAAAAACATGGGATGCCAACTGGAACGGTATCCATGAAATTAGCGCGTGGTTTAAGCCAATTACGTAATGTCTTGCAAAAAAACAAAATCGAAGCGCGAGCATGGGTAGACGGGAAGCAAATACACTACATATTTTGCAAAAGAAATGGTTTGGATCACCCACCGAAACACTTATTCCATTACCTTCGGATCCAGCAAGTCGACAAGAAGCAATTGAAGCTACATTAAAGACCTTTAACAAGAAATGACGACCTACTAGAGCAATGCCTGTGAGCCAATAAGAATGGAGTTATGGAAAACATTTTGCCAAACGGATTTTATAAAAGTTTTGAATTCTTGGATTTGGACATTGCTCAAGTTTTTTAAGAGGAAATACGTCCTTCCAGTTAATCCCGTACATTTTTGAAGCAAGCAATGCAGTGTTGGTTTTAATAAACGCAATCAGTTGCTCGTGGAGATCAAGGCAATTCCTGACAAGTGATTTGTCTTTTCCAGTTGCCATGATCCCATCCTTAAGATACTCATGCGTGCAGAGCAGCATAATCCGCATGTGACGCTCATCCTGTCTTTCAAAACCCTCCTTATTTTGTGGAAGATGCACTGCATTTTCCGTTTTTGCTTGAAGCAAATGAAGTGGATCAATTACTCGGAGTAAAACCTTTTCGCGCCGAAGTTCAATCGCGCTATCGCGTATTTTCTCCGTTGAAACTCCGTAGATGCGTTTGAGAACGTCAATTTTTACGATATGTCCATCCTTAAACGGCATCAGAACATGGCCGGTTGAAGGAATGAACATTTTATTTTCGGCGCGTTCACAAGGATAACCCGTTTGCATCGCCAACGATTCAAGATCCACGTGGTTTCCCAAAAGATCAAGATCTTTGCTGAGAAAAGGAACGAATTTTGAAAGTTTTGGTTCTCTTGGAAGATAATATTCAGCCCAAATATTAACCGCATGGCCTCCCACGACAATCCGCGGTAGTCCATCACTTCCCCGGAGATTTAAGACACTTACAAAATCCGAGACGGCTGTTTGAGGGCGCCGATTATTCACGCGCGGTTTTCCGATGACGAGAAAACGACCGCAAAGATTGAGAAAGATTCACAATTCTTGCTTTCGCAAAAAAATTGGGCGGAAAAGGAGAATTCTCCCGTTGAAGTTCCTCGGGCGTGATTTCTCCATTGGCGAGACGCTTCCAATCGCGGACACGATCAGCGGCCTTCGCCCTGCGGATTTCATCCCAAGTCACTGTTTTCAGCTTCATACCGTCAGTATAGGTGGATTTTTCAATGAATTCAAGCGCTCATATAGATCCGTCATATAGATGCGTCGGAAAAGAAATTTTCCAGGTAGAACCAGGGATTTCTCCACTGGCTCTACCCAGAAACATCCGCTTCCTGAACAACCTGTTCTTATTTAGTGTGTTTTGCGTATTTTGTTGGCTCAACTGCAGAATTTAGGTTTATCTGTTCTCTGTTCTATGTCAGAGAATTCATTATCCACCTCATCAACCCTTCCCTTAGGGAAGGATTTTCTGCCGAAAAATCGATCTACACCCCGGGTCTATATCGCGGCCACACGGATGAACGACGGTAAAACAACCGTGGCGCTGGGTCTTATTTCCGCTCTTCGAGAAAGAAATCTGCGGATCGGTTTTATCAAACCTGTAGGCCAGCGATTTGTTCAAGTCGATGGACACAAAATTGATGAAGATCCTATTCTGATTAACCGCGTTTTTGGAGGAACCGATCCCATTGCGGAAATGAGCCCCATCACTGTAGAACCAGAATTTACACGCAAATATCTTCAGAGCGGCGGTCACGACACTCTCGTTCAAAAGATCACCACCGCCTTCGACCGTATCGCGTGGGAAAAGGATTTTGTGGTTGTTGAAGGAACGGGTCACGCAGGCGTGGGATCTGTTTTTGATCTCTCTAACGCGACTGTGGCTAAATTGCTTGGCTCCAAGGCTATTCTTATAACCAAAGGTGGCATCGGCGGGCCTGTCGACGAAGTAGCCCTTAATAAGGCGCTGTTCGATCAGATGCAAGTGCCTCTGGTGGGTGTCATCATGAACAAAGTTCTCCCAGAAAAAATTAGTCAACTTTCGGACTTCGCACGGAAAGGATTCAAACGCATAGGGGTCGACCTCCTCGGCGTGATCCCTTACTACGAAGAACTGGAAGATCCGATGCTCAATCAGATCTGTGAAGCGTTGAAGGCGAAATTCATCCACGGTGAAGAAAATGGTCAGCATCGTGTGGTGCAAGTTGTGGTAGGCGCGATGAGTCCTCAACGCGCCATGAACTATTTTCTTCCTGGCACTCTCTTGATCACCCCTGGTGATCGAGAGGATCTGGTCCTCGCCGCGCTCAGTTCGTCCGCGTCTAATAACAAAGAGAATAACCTGACTGGGATCATCCTTTCGGATGATATTCTGCCGCAGTCGAATGTTTTGAAAATGATCCAGCAGTCCAGCATCCCCGTCATTGCTTCTCCACTCGATTGTTATACCGTTGCCTCGCGGATCAATGTTCTAACGATTAAAACACGCGCAGCAGATGGCGATAAGATTGTTACCATTCGGAATCTTATTCGCGCCCACTTGGATATCGACAGAATTCTTAAAGCCGTTTGTGTCTGATCGCTTAATTTGCTCTCACCGGCATGATGACATAAAGAAATGGGGCATTAATTTTCACGACTCCCGGACTCGTTTCATCTGTCAGTTCGAGGAAAATTTCGTCATTATCCAGATTGCGAAGTGGGTCCATAAGAAAGTCTGGATTAAATCCGATGGAAATATCTGGCCCTTTATAGTTGATCGCAAGGCTTTCTCTGGACTCTCCAACGTCCGGAGCAACCGCCGTGATCGCAAGATTATTTCTCGTGAAATGTAACTTCACGGTATGATTTTTTTCATTCACAAGCAACGCCGCTCGACGCACCGCTTGATGAAAGGTTTCTCTTTCTAGAGAAACGCGTTCTTTTGTTTCCGCGGGAATCACCTGTCGATAATTTGGATAAGTCCCTTCTACAAGTTTGCTGACAAGGAGAGTCCCATCCATTTTAAAGGACACTTGATTCCCTGTAAAATCGATTCTTACCTCGCCTTTATCTTTAAGAAGATGCTGCAATTCCGCAACTGTTTTACTTGGAATCAAAAGCTCTCCGTTAGAGCCCTTTGGCAGATCCATTTCTTGTTCCACGAGAGCCAACCGCCTCCCATCCGTTGCCACGACCACCAGTTGATCTTCTTTCAAACCGATGAGCACCGCGTTTAAAACAAAACGCGTGGAATCATTTGACATCGCGTAAGAAGTCTTTTTAAGGGCGTCTCTCAATGTTTTTTGCTCCAAACTGAAAGATCGCGCTTCATCTAGCGTGGGAAGCCTTGGAAATTCTGCCTCCGCTATTCCCATGATCTTAAAATGCGATCCACCACTTTGAATTGAAGCCACAAGACGGTCATCCACCTCAAGTTCCACATCGTGATGAGCTAACTCACGAACAATCGTGAAGAGACGGCGAGCAGGAAGAGTAATCGCTCCTTCCTTAACCACTTCAGCTTCCACAGAACAACGGATCGCTAGATCCAAATCGGTGGTTGTTAAAGAAACGCCCTCTCTGCTTGCGTGCACTAAAACATTGGAGAGAATCGGCAAAGTGCTGCGTGTGCTAACCACATTTTGCACTTGTTGAAGTCCATCCAAAAAACTTTCCTTTTTAAAACGCAGTTTCATATCTTTGATTTGATGAAAAATAAAGTTATCAGAGTTATTAGCTTGTTAGTGAAGTAAGATTGATGATCCTTTATAAATTCATCATCATAATCATTGGTGTGAATAAAGCAAATAGCTTTTGCAACCCATTTTCTTTTAAGTGGTTAAGCCCGATTTGCAATTGTTTATAACTTGGTTTCCTGATGATAATCAACACAGATTTATTCACAATTTTTTTGGTCTCATGTTATTCACACTTTATTCGCACCTAGTTCGCACAAATATAGCAGCCTTTTTTACGACAGTTTTTAAGCGCCCCAATTTTCCATGCGAAGACTTTTGACCTTTGTAAATTCGCGTACGTTAGCCGTGACCAGGGTTAAGCCGTGAACAAGACAAGTTGCAGCCAGCCAACTATCATGTAATCCAATCATGATCCCTTTGGATTCAAGACCAGACCATATTTGGGCATGAATACGAGCGATAGAAGGATCAATGGAAATAATGGGAAACTGTTTTAGAACGCCCTCAACAAATGCCGTTCGACGAGAACGAATAGGGATATCTTTGGCGCGCCAAACTCCGTGGAGCAACTCGCTCACCGTGATGACGGAGAGAAAAAACTCCTCATCTTCACGCCCAAGAATTTTTGCTTCTAGATCCAACTTGCGTCTTTCAAATCCAATGAGGATACTTGAATCAATTAGGATGCCCATGGATTTTGTAACTTTTCTTTTGAGCGTTTATTGCGGCTACTTTTTAGATCTTCATAAAAATCTGCGGCCTCTTCTTTCGTTAAACGAGGCAAGGTTCGAAGGATCATAGATAATTCAGAAAGCTTTTTACCGTTCATCACCGGCCTTAATTCAGCAACCGGCTTTTTGCCTCGTAACAAGAGGAAAGATTCCCCAAGATAAGCAACGCGATTAATCCATTCCGAAAAATGACGCGCAACTTCTGTAATAGAAATGACCTGCGGTTTTTGCATATCCAATAATCTAATAATCTGATTCTCTGATAAAATCAAGCTTTAAAAATCAGATTCTGCGATTCAGATAGACCCATTCGTACTCTTCAACAAACAAAAGTTTTTAAAAAAGTTGATTATACGCATCAACGATATTACGATTAACTGGCGCTGGCAATTGCGTTAAAGTCAGAAGAACTAACCATGCTTGCGAATGAAGAATCTCCTCATTAAATCAAGTTATGCAACCCATTGACATGCATGTCCATATTGTGGGTAACGGCACTGGCGGAACCGGTTGCTGGATTCGTCCTCGTGGTTGGCGATATCCTTTATCCGCATGGATGTTGCAACATATAGGACTGCCGATCAGCTCACTCCAAGGTGATCTTGATCGTCTTTATGTTGAAAAACTTTTACAGTTAGTAAAAGAATCTTCTCTCAGTGCCATTGTTATTTTAGCTCAAGAACAAGCCTACGATGAACAAGGTCATCTATTGGAAGATGTTGGTCTTTTTTATGTCCCCAATGATTATGTTCTAAAACTAGCAAAACAACATTCCGAATTTCTTCCTGCAGTTTCCATTCATCCAGCCCGGAAAGATGCCATGGAAGAACTTGAACGTTGTCTTGAAGAGGGCGCCGTGATGATGAAATGCCTGCCCAATTGTCAGAACATCAATTGCAACGACCGCCGGTTCACGCGGTTTTGGGAGCGCATGGCCGAGACCGGTCTG